>JARXWK010000018.1 GCA_029916745.1 Dysgonomonadaceae bacterium PH5-43
CTTTTAGTTTTTAACTTCGAGCTTGTCGCTTTGCGCCAGTTCTTAGTTCTTCACTCTATCCCCGTAGGCAACGCTTCGCTCGCCGTACGGCTATGGAATTTCTATCCTTTGGATAGCACTAACTTTTATCTTTTAGTTTTTAGTTTTTAGTTTTTAACTTGAGAAATGCAAAGCTTCACTTAGGGTCGTCTCTCTACTAAGAGACACCTCGTGTCTCTACTGAGATAGGCAAGGTGTCTCTACTAAGAACGACGGGGTGGTTCTACTAAGAGAGATTAGGCGGTTCTACTAAGAGCTGCATCGGGTCTCTACTAAGAAGCACCTCGCCTATCTACTAAGAACGAACAGGGGTATCTACTAAGAAAGAACTCGCCTTTCTAATAACAACTAAAAGGGGTATCTACTAAGAAAGATAAGGAGGTTCTATTTTCAATAATTTTCTAAAAGTCGTCCAATTCATAATTTGTACTTCTTCCTCCAGCTTCTTCTTGCTTTAAGATTCCTTTCTCTATCAAATCCTTAATATCTCTCAAAGCGGTATCTGCCGATGATTTTGTTATTTTCGCCCATTTAGAAGTTTTTAGCTTGCCGTCAAAACCATCTAACAGTTTATTCAACATCAATCGCTGACGAGCGTTCAGTTCTGTATCTTTATGCTTATCCCAAAAACTAACTTTCTGCAACACCTTTTGTAGGGTTTCTTCTGCGGTAAGCAAACTACGATAAAGGCAATTCAAAAACCAATCTAACCATTCGGTTATATCTCCATCGCTGTATTGAACTTTTTGTAATGTTTCGTAATATACCTTCTTTTCTATTAGTATTTGACTTGATAAACTGTAAAATCGTTGAGTAGTATCATCGGAACGAGCAAGCAGCAAATCCGAAATTGCTCTTGCAATACGACCATTCCCATCGTCAAACGGGTGTATAATGATAAACCAAAAATGTGCAATAGCTGATTTAAGTACTAAGTCAATTTCAGTCTCTTCGTTAATCCATTTTAGTAATACATTCATTTCAGCTTTCAACTGATTAGGTGGGGGTGCTTGAAAATGAACCTTCTCTTTGCCCATCGCTCCTGAAACAACTTGCATTTCTCCATTTCGATAACAACCAACTTCAATTTTATGCATTCCGCTTCTTCCTGTCGGGAATAAAGCAGAGTGCCAACCAAATAGACGTTCTTCGTCAAGAAGTTGATTATAATTTTGCGTTGCATCAAGCATCATTTCCACCACACCGTCAACATCTCTGTTAGAATAAACCATTCCTGCATATTCTAATCCCAACTTTCTTGCTATGGAAGAGCGAACTTGTTCATAATTTAGTTCCTCACCTTCTATTTCCGAAGATTTTAGAACATCAAGAGTTAAAGCCGTGAGCGTAGTTTCTTCTTTTAAAGAAAAACCCAATGCGCTCATCTGCCCAAAGAGTTTACCTTGTAAATGGCGAACTTTCCCAAGAATTACCTGTATCTTTTGTTCCTCCCAAACAAAATTTGGCCAAGTGCTATATTGATAAATGTATTTTGCCATATTATTTTTTCTTATGCAACAACAACAGTGAAAGCCAAAAGCAGAGTATATATTTCTTGAACTATGCTTAGACAAATATCCTATTTTCTGCAAATATACAAACTATTCTCCGCAAATTTAATGAGAATAGCTCAATTATTCTCCGCAAACTGATTTTTGCGAATGTTTGCCGCTAACTATTTATTCGTTCGATACACTATAAAACTGCATTGTAATATTCTAATTATTGCTACCTTTACAAATTATTCGTAAAAGATATTTATGACAAAGATTACAGTATCGGTTATTAATGATTTGGTTACCGACCAAAGGGTTCACAAAGTTTGTAGTTCTTTATATGAAGCGGGTTATGACGTAAAGTTGGTTGGTCGCAAATTTAGAACAAGCAAAGAACTTAACAGAGAATACGCTACCGACAGAATGCGATTAGTGTTTAATAAATCGTTTTTGTTTTATGCCGAATATAATCTACGTTTGTTTTTCTATTTACTGTTCGACAAAGCTGATATATTTCTTTCTAACGACACCGACACTTTGGCGGCTAATTATTTAGCGGCTAAGATTAGAGGCAAGCAATTGATATTTGATGCTCACGAAATGTTTCCCGAAGTGCCAGAGGTTACAAACCGTAAGTTTGTTAAAAAGGTTTGGACTAAGATTGAAGATTGGATATTTCCCAAACTTAATATCTGTTATACCGTTTGCAAATCTATTGCCGACATTTATAATAAAAAGTACAATATAGATATGCAGGTTGTACGAAATATTCCTTTTGCCAACAATGCCAGCAAGTTGACAAAAAACAAAGCACTTATCGACAGTAAAGGTAAAAAGGTTATTATGTATCAAGGGGCTATAAACATAGGCAGAGGTATTGAATGGGTTGTTGATGCTATGCCCTATTTAGATGATTTTATATTTTATGTAATAGGCGACGGCGATATACTTGATGATCTTAAAGATAAGGTAAACAAACAAAAACTTAACGATAAGGTTATATTTACTGGCAGAATACCTTTCGAACAATTACCTCAATATACTGCCTGTGCCGATATAGGTGTTAATTTATTGGAGAATAAAGGTCTTAACTATTACTACTCTTTGCCTAATCGTATTTTTGATTACATAAGAAGTGAAATCCCTGTTTTAGCTACCGACTTTCCTGAAATAAGACGAATAGTTGACACTTACAAAGTTGGTGTTTTAGTTAATGATTATTCGCCTCAAAACTTAGCCTCTTCTATAATCGAGTTATCTAAGCAAGAAAAGAATCAAAACGGGTTTGATAAAGCCAATGAAGATTTAACTTGGGAGAAAGAAATAGCTCCTCTTATTGAGCAACTGAAAACTACGATTGTTTAATCCAGCGTATTATTTCTTTAAGACTTGGTTTCTTACCATACATAAGAATACCTACTCTGTATATCTTTGCTGTTAACTTGATTATTAAAATTACAGTTATAACAAGTATAATTATCGACAATAACAGTTCCCACCAAGCAACATTATTATAAGGTAGTCGGGTTATCATAACTATAGGCGATGTAAAAGGGATTATCGAAGCCCAAAAAGCCAAAGCACTTTCTGGTTCTTTAGTTGTGTATATTCCTATATAAAAAGAGAATAAAAGAAATAGAGTTATAGGAGTAGTGTATTGTTGACTATCTTCCTGGCTGCTTACCATTGCTCCTATCGCAGCATACAAAGATGCGTATATTAAGAAACCACCTATAAAGAATATAAGGAATAGCACACTCATTACCAATGTATCTATTGTAAGAAACATTGTCAATATTTGAGTTACAACTTCTGCTCCTGCAAAAACGATTGTGCCTGTAATGGCAAATGCTGTAAATACAAATATCCAGATGCCAAACTGCGTTAACCCTACTAATCCTATTCCAACAAGCTTGCCCATCATTAAATCGAAAGGCTTGACCGACGAAACCATTACTTCTATTATACGATTAGTTTTTTCTTCCATTACCCCCGACATAACCATCACTCCATAAGCGAAAACAAACATATACATAAGAAAACTAAAACAATATCCCATCATTGCCGATACTGCGTTAGGCTTTCCTATATTATCTTCTGGAGTATTGTCGCTATTTAGATACGATTGTATCTCTTCTATATTTTCGGGAGTAACCATTCTTACGCTTTCTTGCGTCGGCACATCATCTTTATTAATTGTTTCGATATAAGCACCTCCTGCCACAAGAGCCACAAACAACAAAGGCATTATAAGAGTTATTATAAAAAAAGATCGTTTTTTTATACGAGTTAGATATTCTCTTTGTGCTACTATTGCTATTTTATTCATCTTGTTTGCGATACTATTTGTATAAATATATCATTCATCGAAGGTATTTCTTCTGCAAATGATATTATTTCGTTATTTTGTAACAGAAGAGATAAAAACTTAGAGTTAGACAAATCTGTTAAGTTTTTTACTCTAAACGTATAGTTGTTGTAACCTTTTATTTTCTCTACAACCTCCCCTACTTCATCGTTGATTTTAAACTCTTCCGATGTTGTTTGAATTGCAAATATTTGATTTTTGAAACGAGATCTAACCTCTTGTACATCACCCGAAAGCACAACTTCTGAATTGTTAATAAGAGCTATATCATCACATATTTCTTCTACAGAAGACATATTGTGAGTAGAGAATATTATTGTTTTGCCTTTTTCTTTTAGTTCAAGGATTTCGTTTTTAAGCATTTCTGCATTAAGAGGGTCGAAACCACTAAAAGGCTCATCGAATATCATCAACTCGGGATTGTGAATAACCGTTATAACAAACTGAACCTTCTGTTGCATACCTTTCGACAATTCTTCCAAACGTTTATTCCACCAAGTTAACATATTAAACTTATCGAACCAATGCTTTAAGCGTTGCTCGGCTTCTCGTGTAGATAGTCCTCTAAGTCGTGCAAGATAAATAGCTTGCTCCCCTACTTTCATCTTTTTATACAAACCTCTCTCTTCGGGAAGATAACCTATATTGTAAACATCATCTTGTTGCATAAGACTATTATTAAACAACACTTCGCCTGAGTCTGGAAGCGTTATACGATTAATAATACGTAGAAGTGTAGTTTTTCCTGCTCCATTAGGTCCTAATAAACCGAATATCTTTCCTTTAGGAACTCGAATGCTTACTTTATCCAAAGCCAAATGCTCCGAATATTGTTTAACTACATCTCTTGTTTCTAAAAATATCATAGATGATGTGTTTATATTATATTATAAGCTGACTATTACCTCTAAGGAAATCTTCTGCCAACATTCGCTTCTTGCCTGCTAACTGAATAAGTTGCAATATAATAAAGCCATCTGTAGTAGCTACTTTTATTACATCTTTACCGTTAGTAATTATTTTACCTGTAGAATAATTGTGAGATTCTATTTGTTTGTCAGCCTTAAATACCTTTAAGTTAAGAACATTGCCTTTATCGGTAGTAAGTTCTGTCCAAGCAGCTGGATAAGGAGACAAGCCTCTTATAAAGTCGTAAACCTCTTTTGTTGTTTTATTCCAATCTATTTGGCAATTATCTTTGAAAAGTTTAGGTGCTGGTTTTAATTCTTCAAGATTAGCTATAATATCATCTTGACTTATTGTATCTATAGAGTCAGCCAAAATATCATCTACAGTTTTCACAACCAACTCGCCACCCATATACATCAGTTTGTCGTGTATTATACCGGCATCATCGGTATCTTCAATATTAATCTTTTGCTGATTAATTATTTTACCAGTATCTATTTCGTGAGTAAGAAAGAATGTTGTGTTTCCTGTTTCGTTCTCTCCATTTATAATAGCCCAGTTTATTGGAGCTGCACCTCTAAACTGAGGTAAAAGAGATGCGTGAAGATTAAAAGTTCCGAGAGGAGGCATATTCCACACAACTTCGGGAAGCATACGGAACGCTACTACAATTTGTAGATCAGCATTCCAAGCTTTTAGTTCTTCTAAAAACTGAGGGTCTTTAAGTTTTTCAGGTTGTAGCAATGGGATATTCTTAGATACAGCATATTCTTTTACTGGACTTGCTTGTAATACACTCTGGTGTTTACCCTTTGGTTTGTCGGGCATAGTAACCACTCCTACTACATTATATCCGTTTTCTACTAAACTGCGTAAACTTTCCACAGCGAAATCGGGCGTACCCATAAACACAATACGTATATCTTTCTTTGCTTTCATATAAATTTACATATCTTCTGAGAAGTTCTCTTGTAATATATTTCTATAAGCATTAAATATCTTCGATTTAGATATAAAGCCTAAGTAACGTCCTTTATCGTCAACCACCGGAAGATTCCAAGCTTTAGTATCTTCAAACAACTGCATAACTTTATCCATTTGCATAGACACATTTATTTTACCAGGTGCCGACACCATAAATTTCTTAACATTAAATCTATCGTAAAGCTCAGGACGGAACATTATGTTTCGTATATTATCTAACAAAACTACTCCTCTTAATACATTATCTTTATCAACTACAGGAAATACATTTCTACGAGATTTAGCTATAGCTTTTACCATATCTCCTAAAGTCATATCTGGAGTTACTGTTACGAAGTCATTTTCTACAACTGCCTCACAATTAAGAAGAGTAAGCACTGCTTTGTCTTTATCGTGAGTAAGCAATTCGCCTTTTTTAGCTAAACGAATAGAGTATATACTATGCTTTTCAAACAATATAATAGTAGAATAAGCACTTATTGTAACTATCATCAAGGGTAAGAATAAATCAAATCCTCCTGTAAGTTCTGCAATAAGAAACACTGCTGTTAACGGCGAGTGCATAATGGCAGCCATCATACCAGCCATTCCCATTAATGCAAAGTTTTCGGCAGGAAGATAATTAACGTCTAACAAGTGCATAGACAAATTCGGACTTATGAAATTAAATGTAAAAGCGAATAAGAATCCAACAACACTACCCAAGAATAAAGAAGGGGCGAATATTCCACCGCAACCACCACCTCCATTAGTGGCACTCGAAGCAAATACCTTTAAGAATATAATCAATATCATAAAAGTGAATACACCCCAAAAGTTATCCTGAAAATCGTAGAAGAAACTACCATCGAACATTCCTTCGTAAGTGTTACCGATAAGACTACCGATAGTATCATAACCCTCACCATATAAAGGAGGCAATACGAATATTAGAATACTTAAGATAGCCGTACCAAAGAAAAACTTCTTCCAAAAGGTTTTTAACTTACGGAATACGCCTTCTATCCAAATCATAGCACGAGTAAAATACAGAGCTACAAATCCACATATAATGCCTAAGATAAGAACGTAAGGTATTCTTTCTACTTCAAAAACCTGATTTAAGCTAAACTTAAACATCGCGTCCATACCTGTAAAGATGTAACTAACAGTAGCCGCTGTTACAGAAGATATAAGAAGGGGCATTACCGATGCAGTTGTAAGGTCGAGCATAAGTACTTCTATAGTAAATAGTAGTCCTGCAATCGGAGCTTTGAATATACCAGCAATAGCACCAGCCGCACCACAACCAACAAGCAACATAAGAGTTCGTTGTTCCATCTTAAAAATACGACCCAAGTTAGAACCTATTGCCGAACCTGTTAATACAATAGGTGCCTCAGCCCCTACCGAACCACCAAAGCCAATGGTAATAGAACTTGCCACAAGCGACGACCAAGTGTTATGAGGCTTTATTCTGCTTTTACGTTGAGAGATTGCGTATAGTATTTTTGTTACTCCGTGTCCTATATCATCTTTTACTATATATTTCACAAACAAACCAGCAATAAGAATACCAACTATCGGGTAAACTAAGTAAACCCAGTTTGCATTTGTTGTATCTATACTTTCAGTAAGAAAATGCTGAATAAGATGTATTGACGATTTTAATAAATTTGCAGCCAGTGCCGTTAATATTCCTATGGCAAAACTAAGTATAAGTATAAAGTGTTTCTCCTTTATAAACTTCTCTCGCCATTGCAGAACATTATCAAACCAAGTTTTTGATTCCATTTTTAATTTAAATACCTTTCCCTGTAATTATTGTTTTTATTGTATATATCAATATTTTTATATCTAAGCCAAGCGACATATTCTCGTAATAAAGAATATCGTATTGCATTCGCTCTATCATCTGCTTTACGTTAGATGCATATCCGTACTTAACCATTCCCCAAGAAGTTATTCCTGGTCTTACATTATGAAGTAGATAGTAATAAGGTGCTTCCTTTATTATCTTATCTATGAAATATTTTCGTTCAGGACGAGGACCTACCAACGACATATCCCCTTTCAAAACATTCCAAAATTGAGGCATTTCATCTAAACGATACTTTCGCATAGTTTTACCGAAGCTTGTAATCCGTTCATCATCTACAGTAGATAAGCGAGGACCATTATCTTCCGCATCTTGCTTCATTGTTCTAAACTTATAAATCATAAATGGTTTGCCACCCAAACCTATTCGTTCTTGTTTAAGAAATATGGAACCAGATGAATCAAGTTTTACTCTTATAGCTAAGCATAGATAAAGCGGGGACAAAAGTAATAAAACAAATACAGAAACTATTTTATCTATCGCTAATTTTATGTTTTTTTCTGCATCTGAGAAGTTATTCGATGTTACATCAATAAGAGGATAGCCCACTATAGTTTTTATTTTCATACCACCTGTAAGTAGTTTACTATAGCTTATGGGAAGTTTTATCTTAATTTTATACTGATACAAAGAATATAATAGCTTAAGCATACTATCATCATCGACCGAATCTACGGCAATAATCAGTTCTTCGGTCTGATTTTGAATAATTAAATTACCTAAATCCTCAAGATTACCTATTGTCGATATTTGAATATCTGATTTATTGGGCATAACACTATCTGTATTAACAAACCCTTGTATAGTATAACCTAACGAATCGTAATGTTTATTTAATTCTCGTTCTATTTCTTTAGCTTTATATCCGTTCCCTAAAATTAAAGTTTTAATTGTCCACTCTCTATTTTGTATCTTTTTAGTAGCCTTTGAAGTAATAATAAATCGACCTATATATGTAAATAGGAAAGAAAAGAGAAAGAGAGACATAAATTGTTCATAATATATTCTGAACGACTCTGGAAGATTTTTCAACAATAAAGCAAAGAATATCACAACAGTACCGATGAAGCACATAAAGAGAGTTGTGAAGAGTTCCGATAGTCTTGATTTCTCTATTGGATTGTTATAGTAGCCTGAGAAATAATGTAGAATAAGCCAACAAAAAGGAATTATTATCTGCCCTTTAATTACCTGTCCGTACATCATAAAATCACCCAACGTAGAAAAGCCCTCATTTTGCGAAATAAGATAATATCTAATTACATTAAACACACACCAAGCTAAGTGTGCACTTAAAAAATCAGAAACGAGATATTTTATAAGTTGAGATTGTTTCTTCATTACTCTCGTATCACCTTTATCACCCCTCCTGTTCCGAGTTTCAATATGCTGGAAGCTTGTGCTTTAGTTTTTTCTTCACGACGATAATTAACTACATAGTCAACGTTATGTATAATATCTTCGTTTATTTCAGAGAAAGAAGAAGGAGGTAACTCTCCACTTATATTGGCAGAAGTAGAAACAATAGGTTTCTTAAATCTTTTGCATAACTCTTTAGAGAAAATCTCACGAGTAACTCTTATTCCTAAAGTTCCATCTTCGGCAATTAATTCGGAAGCTACATTTCGTGCATTAGAATAAATTATAGTTAAAGGCTTATCCGACAATTCTATCAAGTCGTAAGCTATATCAGGCACTTCTTCTACATAAGCGTTAAGCTTTGCCTCCGAATCAATCAAAACTAACAGAGCCTTAGAATCTGCTCTTTTTTTTATTTCGTAAACTTTTTTTACTGCCTCAGAGTTAGTAGCATCGCAACCTATACCCCATATAGTATCGGTAGGATATAATATTATGCCACCTTTATACAATATATCAATCGCTTTTTTTAGTTCTTCTTCCATCTTAGAAAGTTTATTACAAGTAGCACAAAGATACAACTTTGTTTCTAAAGCTTGATATAAACTTTTAACTTTTATAACAACTCTTAATTGTTCACTATTTGACCATCGGCTATTCCCTGACAATCAATTATTATTTTGCTTCTTGAACTGTTATTATAGAACTGTATTTTTGCTTTGCCTTCATATTGTGTGTCTATATTAGGATTCCAATACAAAGTACGTCTGTAGTCGACATCGCCAAAGACGGGAGGATTAGCTTTGTAATTGGGATTATAAAAATCTTTTACCTCTGAATAACCTTGAAAACTGGTATGACGAAGACCATCAGGCAAATCCTGTATGTCATTGTCATTAAAAGAAACTAGGATAAATACTTTAGGAACAAATTCACCACCAGAACAAGGTGCTGTTGTTTTTGTCCAAGCAAATAAATCAGAATAATAAATTTCTATTTTGGAAATTTCTTTGATATCCACTTTTTCAAGACGTTCATAAAAAGAGAATATCTTATTCTGTGTTTCTATCCGTTTGTCCGTGTCATAATTGTAACACCAATGTACAATTTGACTTTTATAGTGTTTTATTCTTCCGCCTTCGTCTGGTACTGCATTTATATTGTATGGTATACCTTTTTTTACCAAATATTCCTCTAATGTATAGAAATAATTCTCACCTTTATCTTGCCAATCATTATAGTCTTGCTCTACGTTAAGGATTATATCAGGGCCTTCATATTTAGAAGTTTTATCGTGTCTTATAACCACCTCTCTTAACAACTGTTCTTCTAACACCGAAGCTTTTCTCGACTTTTCATCTTGTAGTTTGGGAGATAGATAAAATCTATTTTCGGTGTTCAATTCACTAAAAGCGAATCTTTTTGATTCGGGTATAAATAATCTATTTAGCAATATACGACTCTTAAATGTGTCGCCTTTGCGAGTTGCGTGAAGTCCTAAAAACCATTTGTTGTAAAGAGATATTGTATCTAACGAAAATGCAAACTCACCGTTCTTATCTGTTACAGCTTTACTCTTAAACAACAGAGAACCTTGTGTCATCCACATAAAGAGATTTACGTCTTTTGCTGGCTTTTTATTGTTTAACCCCAATATCTTACCTGTAACTAACAAGCCATCTTCTATAGGGTGTGTTACATCAAAACTCTCAATCCCTGCCATACGTTTCCATTCGTAACGTCTCCAGCCATTGACCAACATTAAAAGGTCTAAATCTCTTTCACGCTTAGGTTTACTATCATCTTCTCCCTTGAAGTAATATGAAGGGTTATCGATATAGCCCTTAAGCTCTGACGACAAAAGCAGATTAGTGTAAATGTTATCGGGGTAATATTCCTCCAAACTGTTTACTGCCGACTTAACCGATAATGACAAATATGACGGTGTAAAACCTTCCTTATTTTTTGTCTCTACTGTAAGTTCAATCAAATCAAATGGGTCATAAATTTCCTTTTTGCTCTTAATGGTTAATTTGGTTGTTTGTGGGTGAACAATGAAAACCATACGTTCAGCAAATACTTCACCTTTTTTGTCGAACAAGGTAATATTGTTAACACCTGTAGGGAGTGCCGACTCAGGAACAACTATCTCTCTGTAATCATCAGAGATAAAGGCATTGAAATAATATACCTTTCCTCTACAGGCTATACTTATACCTAAAGTATCTTGGGGTTGATTGTTTGTTTTGTTTACTTTTATAGATAGTTCTTTATTATCGGTCTTTCCTACCGACATAACATATCCCTCTTGAAGAGGAGTTGGTAATTCTACATCGTAAGTCTTATTATTGTAAAAGACCTTTGCCTTAAAGCCTTGATCTTCAGAGTTAATCTCGAAAGAACCTATACCTTGATGTTCGGTATTAAAACTTGCAAGTTCTTCGTTCCACATACTATAAACCTTGCCTGTTACAGATATGTTTGCGCCATTTTTATCGGTTGCCTTAAAAGCAACTCTCGAACGAAGACCTTTAACGAGATTGCCTCCTTCTGGATAGAAGGTAATATTAAGATCTTTGCGGTTTTCTTGTTTTGCTCTTGTTTTAGTTTGTTCGACAGCCCGACTATCGACTGTCATTTCAGAGTAATCACCCGTAACATCTGGACGTTCAAACACTGGCAGTACTCTACTATAAATAAAAGCTTCGCCAAAGTTAAGCATACAGCGAGTATAGGCTCTAACTTCATAAAAGTCTGAATGATACTTTTTAGTATTTAAGATAAACTCTCCGTGCGCTTGTCCGTTCTCTATCTTAAGCTTTTTGTTATCTAAAACATCGCCTCGCCCGTTAAGTAGCTCTACATACAGAACTTTACTTAAGTCGGTAAAAGTATTATTATCTGCTGAGACTACATAAGACTTAAACCATATTGTGTCGCCTACGAAATAACTTGTATTATCGAGATGTAAATAAACTTTCTCTTGCGGATAGTTGTAATTAAACGTGTGAATGTTCTTTACAAACTGAGCAAGTCTTTCTACTGCCGTAGAGTCCGATTGAGAGTAAACTCCCATAAAAGACAAAACGACGAAAACGAAGAGTGTTGTAAAAAGCTTTTTCATGGTAGTGTGCATTCATTTCTACAAAGAAAGCAATATTTTCTTAGAAATGCATATATTCTAAAAAGAAATTACATATCTATTTCAATATCTTTCTATTTTCTACCTCTGCTAAAATCTGCATTTGCTGAATAGCAATTTGGTTTAATTTTATCAGCCGTTCTCTTTGAGGAAGTCCCTCATTGATAAATACAGCATTAAGGTTCTCCATGTTTGATAGACTGATTAACTCATTTATAGATGCATAATCGCGAATATTTCCTTTTAGGTCAGGATTGGACTCTCGCCACTCCTTAGCTGTCATTCCGAATAGTGCAATATTCAGCACATCAGCTTCATTGGCATAAATAATCGAAGTTTGTTTTGCGGTAAGTTCGTTAGGTATCAAATTGTGTTTAATGGCATCTGTATGAATACGGTAATTAATCTTAGCCAATTCCCGTTTTGCAGACCAACCAAGTGTTTTTTGCTCCTCTATTTTAAGTCGCTTGAACTCCGTAACAAGATATAGTTCGAACTCTGCTGAAATCCACGCTGCAAATTTAAAAGCAATATCCGAATGCGCATACGTCCCTCCGCCATAGCGTCCCGATTTAGAGGTCATACCAATAGCGTTTGTTTCGCTGATCCACTTTTGTGGAGACATCCAAAAATGAGGTTTTGCCGATTCGTTTTTAAACCCCTCATAAATGTGGGGGTTAAAATTTGGGTTGTTCAGCATTTCCCACAGACCTATATACTCTATAGTGCTGTAAGTGCGTAGCCATAAGCTAATTATCTGTGATGGATTCTCTGTGTCTCGAATTTTAGCAATGTCGGTCAGTGAGATATAATCTTCCTGCTCTTTCTTATAAAAGACTATTTCTGTATTTTTAACCGTTATTTTAGCCATATTATTAAGTTTGATTTTCTACAAAGAAAGCAATATTTTCTTAGAAATGCAATTAATTATTCAGCGAAAACTTTATCTTTTTTTCTATTTCCCAAAAATTCTCGACATTTTCTCTACTTACTTATTTTCACAAGACTTCTCTTTTTTCTATTATTTTGACATTATCGACCCTTTGTGTCAATTAAGAAAGAAGACAAGAGAGTAAGCAAACTACCCCAATAGGCAACTGTCTGTAATTCCTTAACTCTCGGAGAAGAGCATAAAAGTGAGCGACTGGACAAATGCGCGGCTATATATCTCTCTCGAAGAGCTTTTTCGCTCTCAGGAGAACTCCCTTATCGCTCTTAGCAGATAGGCGAGCGGGTTGTTACTATATACCCCTTGTCGCTCTTAGTAGATACCCTAGCCTTTGTTAGTAGAAAGGGGAGTTGCTTCTTAGTAGAGACCCGATGCAGCTCTTAGTAGAACCACCCCGTCTTTATACTTAAAGCACCCCATCGTTCTTAGTAGAGAGACCTCCCCTCTCTTAGTAGATAGGCAAGGGGTCTCTTAGTAGAGAGGCGACCCTAAGTGAAGCTTTGCATTTTTAGGAGAAAAATACTTGCCACAAGAGAGGATTCGCATCCTTCCTTATTTTCAATTATTCACTATTTGACCATCAAATATTCCCTGACAATCTATTATTATTTTGCTTCTTGAACTGTTATTATAGAACTGTATTTTTGCTTTGCCTTCATACCGCGTATCTATATTAGGATTCCAATACAAAGTGCGTCTGTAATCTACATCACCAAAAACAGGAGGATTAGCTTTGTAATCGGGATTGTAAAAGTCTTTCACGTCTGAATAGCCTTGAAAACTGGTATGACGAAGACCTTCGGGTAAATATTGTATATCATTATCTTTAAACGAAACATAAAAAAACACTAAGGGAACTAATTCACCACCAGAACAAGGTGCTGTTGTTTTAGTCCAAGCAAATAAATCAGAATAATAAATTTCTATTTTGGAAATTTCTTTGATATCCACTTTTGCAAGACGTTCATAAAAAGAGAATATCTTTCTTTGCGATCTTATAATGTTATTAGGATCTCCATAGCACCATTTTATTGATTGGTTTTTGTATTTATCTGCATATATATCATAAGGGATACCTTTCTTTAATAAATACTCATCAATAGTATAGAAATAATTCTCACCCTTGTCTTGCCAATCATTATAATCTTGCTCTACGTTAAGGATTATATCAGGGCCATCATATTTAGAAGTTTTATCGTGTCTTATAACCACCTCTCTTAATAACTGTTCTTCTAACACCGAAGCTTTTCTCGACTTTTCATCTTGCAGTTTGGGAGATAGATAAAATCTATTTTCTGTGTCTAATTCGCTGGAATAATATAATCTAGCTTTTGGTATAAATAATCTGTTTAGTAATATTCTACTCTTGAAAGTTTTGTTCTTTTTGCTCGCATGAAGTCCTAAAAAGTATTTATCGTAAAGAGAGATGGTGTCCAACGAAAATGCAAACCCTCCATTTTCATCTGTTACTGCCTTGCTCCTGAACGATAAAGAATCTTGTGTCATCCACATGAAAAGATTTATATCTTTTGCTGGTTTTTTATTGCGAAAGTTCAACACCTTACCCGTAATTAACAAACTCTCTTCTATAGGGTGCGTTACTTCAAAACTCTCAATCCCTGCCATACGTTTCCATTCGTAACGTCTCCAACCATTGACCAGCATTAGGAGATCTAAATCTCTTTCACGCTTAGGTTTACTATCATCTTCTCCCTTGAAGTAATATGAAGGGTTATCGATATAACCCTTAAGCTCTGATGATAAAAGCAGATTAGTGTAAATGTTGTCGGGGTAATATTCCTCCAAACTGTTTACTGCTGATTTTACCGACAAAGATAGATTTGAAGGAGTAAAACCTTCCTTATTTTTTGTCTCTACTGTAAGTTCAATTAAATCAAATGGGTCATAGATTTCCTTTTTGCTCTTAATGGTTAATTTGGTTGTTTGTGGGTGAACAATGAAAACCATACGTTCAGCAAATACTTCACCTTTTTTGTCGAACAAGGTAATATTGTTAACACCTGTAGGGAGTGCTGACTCAGGAACAACTATCTCTCTGTAATCATCAGAGATAAAGGCATTGAAATAATATACCTTTCCTCTACAGGCTATACTTATACCTAAAGTGTCTTGTGGTTGATTGTTTGTTTTGTTTACTTTTATAGATAGTTCTTTATTATCGGTCTTTCCTACCGACATAACATATCCCTCTTGAAGAGGAGTTGGTAATTCTACATCGTAAGTCTTATTATTGTAAAAGACTTTTGCCTTAAAGCCTTGATCTTCAGAGTTAATCTCGAAAGAACCTATACCTTGATGTTCGGTATTAAAACTTGCAAGTTCTTCGTTCCACATACTATAAACCTTGCCTGTTACAGATATGTTAGCGCCATTTTTATCGGTTGCCTTAAAAGCAACCCTCGAACGAAGACCTTTAACGAGATTGCCTCCTTCGGGATAGAATGTAATATTAAGGTCTTTGCGGTTTTCTTGTTTGGCTCTTGTTTTAGTTTGTTCGACAGCCCGACTATCGACTGTCATTTCAGAGTAATCACCCGTAACATCTGGACGTTCAAACACTGGCAGTACTCTACTATAAATAAAAGCCTCACCAAAGTTAAGCATACAACGAGTATAGGCTCTAACCTCATAAAAGTCTGAATGATACTCTTTAGTATTTAAGATAAACTCTCCGTGCGCTTGTCCGTTCTCTATCTTAAGCTTCTTATTATCTAAAACATCGCCTCGTCCATTCAAAAGCTCTACATACAGAACTTTACTTAAGTCGGTAAAAGTATTGTTATCTGCTGAGACTACATAAGACTTAAACCATATTGTGTCGCCTACGAAATAACTTGTATTATCGAGATGTAAATAAACTTTCTCTTGCGGATAGTTGTAATTGAAAGAATGGATATTCTTAATAAACTGAGCAAGTCTATCAACCGCCGTAGAGTCCGATTGAGAGTAAACTCCCATAAAAGACAAAACGACGAAAATGAAGAGTGTTGTAAAAAGCTTTTTCATGGTAGTGTGCATTCATTTCTACAAAGAAAGCAATATTTTCTTAGAAATGCAATTAAAATGGCACATCTATAATATTTTGTGATTACATCTAAATGATTCGTTTTTAACCCCTCATAAATGTGTGGTTAATGGCAGTCTAAGATTTCCTCACTGAGTTTTTTTCGTTGAATTTATCCATTTAAGAGAAAAATTCACATAAACTAAAGAGTATCCACCAGGCATTTGCTCCTCTTCTATATATGCACCTATAGTTCCGTCGGGCAATACCGTTATGGAAGAATATGCTGAACCTCTCTTACATAGTGTTTTTTTAACAGTCCAAGTTTTACCTTCGTCGTAACTTAAAAAGATAGAAACATTTTCTCTATTTCTGTTGTGATTAGGAATGGTATGTAGCAATATATTTTTTTTACCTCCATTAAGTTTAGAGCTATACCTTATTATATCTCCATTACAGTTTGGCTCTATCAGGTCTTCCCACGAAGATACCTCGCCCCAAGTTATTCCGTTATCTTTTGAAGTTGTATAATAACGCGCACCCTTACTCTGACGACGAATACTCATCAATATAGTGCCATCGTTTAATTCGGTAACTTTAGCTTCATCGCCTCCAAGCATTGCTCGCTCCGAAACATTCCAAGTATCTCCATTGTCATCAGAATAAAACACATAGTTAGATAAGGTACCTCCCGAATTTTCTCTGACTGCTGAAACAAACATTATTCTTCCGTTTTTTGTTAATAAACCATTACCTGAAGCACAAAATGAAGCATACCAATTCTTACGTTCTTCTACAGCGCACTCTTCCCCAAACAACATTGCAGTAATATCTCGAGGCTCCGACCAAGTAATACCATTATCGAGACTTTTGCTAATATATGTTCTGTTAGGATTAGATGGAGTTGATTGCCATAAGCCTTGTCCGCCAACAAATATAGCCAACAATCCACCCTCTTCGTTAGTGTGTACCAAAGCTGCATCGCCAAAACCTTTTTCATAACCTTTACCTTCAGCTATTGTAACATATTCCGACCAAGTTTTACCTCCGTCAACACTTCTATTCACAAGTATATCAATATCGTGTGGTAAATCTATTTGATTGTTCTTTCTTTTGTCGGTAGCAATTACTAAAGAGCCGTCTTTAGCTGTAATAATGGCTGGTATTCTGTAGTTTTTAGAACCAAAATCGCCAGGAGCATACAATACTTTTCGTGTAATAAGAATAGTACGCTCTCCTTCTGGATTGGTAAATTCTGGCTTGAACTTTTCTTTTTTTGTACTTAAAGACACCAACTCTGCATCAACCGAATTTCCTTCTTTAGCTTTGTCGCTTATATCAAAAGTTATCCACAAGTAATTTAATCCTGGCAATAAATCGCCCGTAAGTTTACATTTTACATCTTTAGGTTTAGATTTGCATTCGCCTAATAAAGTAGCAGACGAAACATCTCTAAAATCATAATATTCCACATCGCCTGTGGAGTACACTTTTATCGACTTAATATCTTTTACATTGGTAGATGCCGACACATTTATTTCTACATTTTCCAGAGCTACAGGTTTTTCGTAGTTAGATTTTACTTTAGCTCTAAGTATTACTTCGTTAGCATTTCCACGTCCGGTATAGTTATCGTCTTGGGTTAAAGCCACATACTCTATTTGAGCAAGCGAAGGTGTAACTAACAATATTAATAAAATAGTTGTTACAAAAAGTTTTAATTTAATCGTCATAATAATTATTGTTTGTTGTTTAAATAAATTCGTATATCCAAATAAATACACATATATATATTAATGCTGGAAGCATATTAAGTATCTTAAGTTTTTTTATTTCAAGAATATTAAAAGCGAGACCTATAAGTAGTATTCCGCCCACAACGGTAATTTCGTTTATGTAAACCTCCGAAATATCTTTTCCTATAAATTGCGCAACAAGAGTTATTCCTCCTTGATATATTAATAAAGGTATAACTGAAAATAAAACTCCTACTCCTAAAGCCGATGTTAATAACAGAGACGAAAAACCGTCCATTAATGATTTCGCTTTCAACAAATCAGATATTTCGCCAGTAAGCCCCTCTTCTACTGGACCTATTATCGACATCGACCCCATACAAAAAAGTAAAAAGGCAGTAACCATACCTTCTGTAAAATTACTATTTCCAAACTTAAGTTTCGTTTTGATATAATCTCCAAAGTTATTCATTCTGGTTTCAAGCTTCAAAAACTCACCCGTAAGTCCACCTGCTATTAAAGCAAAAACAACTAACAAAGGGAGATTTATCTTAAGAGCCATTTGAACTCCAAGCACCAATGTAAACAAACCCACTGCCTGAAAATAAATAGTATTATACTTTTCAGGGAGTTCTTTTTTCAGCATTAAACCTAAAGAACTTCCGACAATTACAGCACCAGCGTTAATAAGTGTACCTAACATTTTTAATAATGTTGTTATTTGAGCGTGTAAAGTTCATAAATAATTCTAATAACTAAAAATATTCTTGTAATTTTGCAGAAAATTTATTCAAATAATGAAAAGAATTGTACTACCTATTTTAATATTCGCATCAAGCATTCAGGTATTTGCACAAAATAGTGCCAGTGATTTAACTTTCAAATTTTCGGGATTTGTAAGAGGTGACATTATCTACAACACAAGAGAAAACGTTGCTGCTCTCGAAGATTTATTCTATCTATACCCTAAAGACGAAAAGAAAGATGCTTTGGGAGAAGACTTAAATTCTCGATCGGCATTAGGATTTTATAATTTATCTACTCGTGCCGCTTTAGATATAGCTGGCGTAAAACTGTTTGACGCCGCCGTTTCTGCTAAAATGGAGGCCGACTTTGCTGGAGCTGGAGGTTCGGGAGGAACTTCTGCGGTTTTAAGACTTCGTTTAGCATACATAAACTTCGCTTGGGATAAATCAACATTACTTATAGGTCAGAACTGGCACCCTATGTTTCAGAACATTCAGCCCGGACAAATAACTTTATCTACTGGTGCGCCATTTCAACCTTTTAATCGTAGTCCTCAACTTGCCTATAAATATAAAATTAAAGATTTTAATTTACGCGCAGCAACTATATTTCAATTGCAAAACAAATCAACTGGTCCGTCTGGCAAATCAAATATATATGCAAAAAACGCTACACTTCCCGAGCTTAACTTTATTGCCGAATACAAAAACAAGTCGATAAATACTGGTGTAGGTGTAAACTTCTTATCGCTAAAACCACGCACTGAATCATCTTTTAATGGAAGTTCTTATAAGGTTGACGAATATATACGTTCGTTATCTTATTTAGCTTTCTTTCAATACACAGAAGATATGCTTAGTGTGGGTGTAAAATCTATTTATGGACAAAACAATACTAACTTGAATATGCTTGGCGGTTACGGTATTAAATCTATAAATTCGGTAACAGGAGAATGCAAGTACACAAACTTCAACTATAGCACTTCGTGGTTTAATATTGCTTACGGAAAGAAATATAAAGGTAATCTAATGTTTGGTTATACTAAAAACTTAGGAACAGAAGATGCCCTTGTGGAAGGCTCATCTTTATATGGAGAAGGTTTATCGGTTGATAATATGCACAGAGTTGCATTCAATTTCACATATAATGTACCTCATTTTACTGTGGGTTTAGAATATGAGTTTATGAATGTATTTTATGGTAACGCAGGAACCTTAAATTGGAAAGATGGAAAATATTCATCTACTCACTCTGTAGAAGATCATCGCATTACAGGAGTAATAAGATACATCTTTTAAGCACTAATAAAAACTCAATCAGCACAACAAGTGCGCTTGTAATAACAAAGATTGCTCCCCTAAAATAAACAGGAAAGCAATCTTTTTTTATTACACCTTATTATATGTAACATCTTTTTCTTAAATTTGCGCAAACTAATTAAACTCGATATGCTTGAACAAGAACTATTATTAGAAAGAGACTTATTCTTCTTTCTTAACGGAAGCGACTATACTTTTGTCGACTTCTTTTTTTGGTTATACTCTTACAAACTAACATGGATTCCATTTTATTTCTGTTTTTTAACAGTCTTCTTTTTTAGAAAAAACTGGAAAGAGATAGTTATAACGCTACTATCTTTAACCTTACTAATTGTTTTGTGCGACCAGATAGCTTCTGGTTTTTTCAAACCAGTATTCCAACGTTTCAGACCAACACACCACCCCGATTTTATGAATCAAGTTGATATTGTGCTTGGCTACAGAGGAGGCAAATATGGCTTTATCTCAAGCCACGCATCTAACGCTGTAGGATTTGCAACTTTCACAATGCTCCTGTTCAGGAATAAACTGTTTTCAACAATGATTATCTTTTTTGCTGTGATAAACGCATACTCTCGAATATATTTAGGCGTTCATTTTATTTCTGATGTAATAGTCGGATCATTAGTTGGTATTCTTTGCGGATACTTTGTTTATAAACTTTACAATTATGCACGATACCGTTTGTTAAAAATAAATAAAGAAGACCTAAAAATATCTTTATACTCAAAAAGCCAGGTTTATTTCTTAAGTGGCGCATACATAGCCACTTTAATCTCAATATTTGTTTTCGACAATCAACTTGTAAGCTTGTTTCACAACAAATAATTGACAATTTGAGAAATTATTTTCAATTTTAATTGGAAGTGATTATATTTTTTCTTAAGTTAGTAGCGTGAAACAATTTTTATTATAACACTTTAATAATAATGCCATGAAAACAGTAACATTTAATGAGCTTCGTAGAATTAAAGATCAGTTACCCGACGGAACTATGCGTCGCATCGCTGAAGAGTTAGGCCTTCCAGTTGAAACAGTTAAGAACTATTTCGGAGGTGTAAACCAGAGTGCCGGCGACGGAGGTGGTATACATATAGAACCCGGTCCCGATGGTGGAATCGTAATGTTAGATGATCCTTCTATTTTAGAGAAAGCGCTTATCATATTGGGAGAATCTAATCATAATGTTTCTAACGTTTCGGCTAACGTCTAACAAAGCAGAACAAAAATTTAAGAGTTGGGGATAAAAGTTGAAACTTTTAATTCCCAACTTTTGTTTTATAAACACAGTAGATGCTTATTGTTAAACTTTTATTATTCATTTTATTCACAAATCATGGAAGACAGATTAATTACGCTCGCAATTCACACCTATCAAAAAGCACAAATATTAAAAACTATGCTCGAAAGCGAAGGCATAGAAGTGTATCTACATAATGTAAATCTTATTCAACCCGTTGTTTCATCTGGTGTAAGAGTGAGAATTAAAGAAAGCGACCTGCCAAAAGCCTTGAAATTCATTGAAGCCAGTGAAATATTCAAAGAAGAATTTACTGAACAAAAAAAGGGAAAAGAGAAAAAAGAGAAAAAGAAAATACTTATACCGATAGACTTTTCGAGCTATTCTAATCGCGCTTGTGCTTTAGGCTTTAACTTAGCCAGCGAAATAGATGCCGAAATAGTTATAATGCACGCCTTTTTTACTCCATTCTTCCCCTCATCTATGGGAGAATCTTTTGCTTTTCAAACAGTAAGTGAAGAAGAAAGTATATTATTACAATCAGAAGCAATCAAAGAACTTAAAAAGTTTGAAGAAGACATTAAAACTAAAATAACAAACGGTGAATATCCTAAAGTTAAATTCACTACAATATTAAGAAGCGGCGTACCCGAAGAAGAAATAGTAAACTATAGCAATCAAACCAAACCATTGCTTATTATAATGGGTACTCGTGGTAAAAATCAAAAAGATATAGAGCTAATAGGTAGCGTTACCGCAGAAGTTTTAGACACTGCAAAAGTTCCTTTATTTGCAATTCCCGAAGATACACACTTCTCTAAATTCTCTGAAGTAAAAAGAATAGCTTTTGGCACTAACTTAGACCAAAAAGACTTAGTTGTTGTTGATAGTCTGTTCAAGATATTCAATACTTACGATATAGAATATTACCTTTTCCATATTACACACAAGCGAGAAGACACTTGGAACGAAATAAAACTTGCTGGAATTAAAGAATATTTCAAAAAACAATATCCTGAAATTAAAATCAACTACAACATTATAGATGGAAACGACTTTGTATTAAATATGGAAAAGTTTATACGGGATTATAAGATAGACATTATATCTTTATCTAAACATAAACGCAACATATTTGCTCGATTATTTAATCCGAGTATTGCAAGAAGAATGCTTTTCCATACAGATACACCTATTTTAGCTCTTCATTCTTAAAAAAGATGTATCTTTGCACAAAAAGTTTATTCTTTATGAAAAGGTATAACATCTTATTACTGTTTGTATGCTTGGCTATTAGTGCTTTTTCTCAAGCCGACTTGCAATACCATTGCACTTACGGTTTTACTTACGAGATGAGTCAACAAGAAAGTTGGGGTTATCAAAAACCTGTTATCTTGTCGGTTTACCCTATGAGTGCAGCCGATGAAGCGGGTATGCAGCCTAACGATATTATCGAATACATAAACGATAGACCTACAAAAGGAGAAAAGTTAGAGATTATAGACGAGTGGATGCACGATGTTAATGAAGATGTTATAAAGATAACTTTCAGTAATCTAAAAGAGAAAAACAAAACGGCAACTCTTACAAAGCAATGTATGTTTAGCAACATAATAACAGAAAAAGATATTGCCAGTTCTTTCGCCTTTTACAGTTTAGAGGATATTCAAACACGCTCATTTGTTTGCCCTTTCAGAACTACCACCAACACAAAAGAAGATATTATTTCTTATAAAACATTCAACTTCTATAATACTAGTAACGACAATATAGAATTGGAAAACACTATCAGGCAAAGTATAAAAACAGCTCTTGAAGATAAGGGGCTGACATTCTCCAACAACAACCCTGATTTAATAATATATTCTTATTACTCCTATAATGACAACCAGAACTATAGAGCTAATGAAAGTAACAAACGTCTGAAAACTGCTTGTCGTTACAATGTTATTACTAATAAAATGGAAGAGATGCCTATATACGACGATGCTTCTGTCTCTAATAACCAAGCTGCATATACTCTTAACTTAGGCATTCGTCTTGTAGATACAAAGCAATCGACCCCTACAAATCTTGTTATTGTTTGGGAATGTGAGGCTAACGAACTTCTTAAAAGCAATTACGGAATGGATAATTACTGTAAAGTGCATATCCCGTTAATGTTTAAGCAGTTCCCATTTGCTAAAACTAAAGAATATGCTAAGTTTCTTTATACT
Source organism: Dysgonomonadaceae bacterium PH5-43 (assembly GCA_029916745.1). Classification (NCBI taxonomy): domain Bacteria; kingdom Pseudomonadati; phylum Bacteroidota; class Bacteroidia; order Bacteroidales; family Dysgonomonadaceae; species Dysgonomonadaceae bacterium PH5-43. The sequence goes on from JARXWK010000018.1 coordinate 23,388, forward strand.
CAAATGAAATACAACTACTCGGGAATAAACTACGACATCAATAACTTAGAAAAAATAATTAAGGTAGACGACAATTCGCCTGCTTACAACTCCGGCATTAGAACTGGCGATAGAATAGAGAAAGTTAACTCTATTAAATTCGAGAAAAAGAAAAAAGAAATCGACGAAAGATACAAACAATTCATCTATAACACTTTGGAGTTTAGAGATTTCAGAACTATGTATACAAACTCTTATGGATTTGAAAAATGTGCCTATTGGGACAAACTTAAATACCCTCAGGTAGCCGAAGTTTTTAGATCGAATATGTATCTTACACAGTTCTCTTATCTGTTCTACTTCGAGCCATTTATAAATCCTTCCGAAACAAATGTTATTACATTTAATATAAAAAGAGAGAAAGAAAAACTACAGTTCAAGGTTTGGCCTGTAGTAAAACAAGAACAATCGTTTGAAACAATAAGATAATATGTTTGAGATTTTTGACGTTTACCCTTGGTTGCTTCCAATAGTTATTTTCTTTGGTCGTATATGTGATGTTACTTTAGGAACCCTTCGTATAATATTTGTATCTAAAGGTGAAAGATACATTGCTCCAATTGTAGGATTCTTTGAAGTCTTTATTTGGGTAATAATCATCTCTCAAATATTTTCAAACGCAAACAGTATAATAGCCTACTTAGCTTATGCTGGAGGATATGCTGCTGGTAATTTTGTTGGAATACTTGTAGAAAACAAAATAGCTTTTGGTTATCAGTTATTAAGAGTATATACTAAGAAAGACGCAAGCGAACTAATAAAAACATTGAATAAGAAAAACATTGGTGCTACCCTTATTAAAGGAGAAGGAGCTATATCGCAAGTGCATATTCTTGAAATTGTTATCGACAGAAAAAATCTTAACGACACTATCGACACTATAACTTCTTTCGACTCTGATGCTTTCTATCTTATTGAAGACATTAGAACCAAACAAAAAGGAATATTTGCAGTTAAAACTTGGAACAAACACCTATCACACCCGCTGCTAAAAAAGAAGTAAAAACTCCCACCAACACATAAATACTACTTATATCTCCACAATAATTTGTTTTATTGTTGTTTTTTTAAGATATTTGCAAGCTATATGCAAACAACAAACAAATTATTAATTAAATTTTTCTAACATGAAGAACTTGAAATTACTTTTTGTTGCGCTATTTGTGTCTTTTGGACTAATAAATTCTTATGCGCAACCATTAACAACGCCATTGGCAAGCCCTGCAACTGGCAATGTTTTAGCCGACGAAGACGGAAACGTTTGGTATTACATTAAATTCAAAAATGGGAATGGCTTCCTACAAGATATGGGAGATGCCACAAACCTAAAAACTCAGAACAAAGTAACTGGCAGCGATGCTCAACTTTGGAAAATGACTGGTACTTTAAGTAACTGCACTCTCGAAAGTAAAGCTGGAAGAAAAATGACTTTTGCTGAAAGTAGATTTCAAGCAGGAACTACGGCTACTGCTATGAAAATTACAGAAACAAGCAATACAAATCATTCTCCTGCTTGGGAAATACAGAGAGCCTCATCAAACAGTAGTATGAATCAGTGGGGAGGTGCAGGCATAGGTAAAGACTTAGGAGAATGGAGCTTCGGAGATGCAAACAATCCTTTAGTGTTTATTCCATTTAATGGTGATGCTGCTAAGTTCCCTATCATAAGCAGCGATGACGACTCTAACGAAATATGGTATTTCATCTGGTTCTTAAACGGAAACACTCTTGTTGATGATATGGGAGATGGCATACCTGTAACAAACAAAAAACTTAATCTATCTAAAAGCTTACAATGGAAAGTAACTGGCTCGGAAGGCAATTACACTTTCGTAAACCGAAATAGTGGACGTAAGTTAGCTCTTTCTGATGGAAACTATACATCTTCAAACTCAAATGCAGTTACTTTCGATATTGTTGCTTCAACTAATACAAGCTACGACTTCCCTGTTGCTTTGAAAAACAAAACAACAAACAAATATCTATCTAAAAGTTCTTCTAACGTTGTTGAAAACGCAACGCTAAGCAATGCCAACAATGCAATATCATTTATTAAAGTTGATGATTTAGATTTAGAATCTTCTGAAGCAGAAATAACCGGTAGCGAAGAAGCTCCTGAAGCTAAGTTCAGCTTATGGTATCAAGAGCCTGCTAATGTTTGGATGACTCACGCTCTTCCTATTGGTAACGGACAATTTGGAGCTATGATATTCGGAGGCGTTCGTTTTGATGAAATTCAGTTTAACGACAAAACTCTTTGGTCGGGCAATACTTCTTCTTATGGTGCTTACCAAAACTTTGGTAATATAATGATCGAAAGTAAGGATATTATTGCTGTAACTGACTATCGTCGCGAACTTGACATAGAAAATGCTTTAGCTAAAGTTAGCTTTAAGGTGGGCGATGTAGAATATACTCGTGAATATTTATCAAGTTATCCTGATGATGTAGTTGCTATTCGCTACACAGCTTCCGAAAACGGAAAAATTGATGCGAACCTTTCTCTAAAGAGCGGACACGATGCAGCTGTTACTTACACTAACGGAGAAGCAACATTCTCTGGCAAGTTGGCTTTAGTTTCTTATAAAGCTAAAATGGTGGTACAAAACGATGGCGGAACTCTTACTTCTTCTACCGACGGTATAAAGGTAAGCGGAGCAAACTCTATGACTATCATTCTTAGAGGTTGCACTAACTACGACGAAAACAGTGCTACTTATATTTATAAAGAGTCTGAACTATCAGGCAATGTAGATAAAATCATCGCCGATGCATCTGCTAAATCTTACGAAACTATTAAAGAAGCACACATTGCCGATTATAAATCATTGTTCGACAGAGTAAGCTTCGACTTAGATGGAACTGAAAACAAATATCCTACCGATAAACTTATTACTCAGTACAATAAAAACTACAATGCTAACTTATTCTTAGAAGTATTGTATTTCCAATATGGTCGTTACCTTATGACTGCAAGTGCACGCGCTGGCGTAAACCTTCCATCTAACCTTCAAGGTATTTGGAACAACAGAAACAATCCTCCTTGGAGCTCTGATATTCACAGTAATATTAATGTTCAGATGAACTACTGGCCTGCCGAAAGCACTAACCTATCAGAACTTCACACAACTTTCTTGAAGTATATTTACAACGAAGCTATTGTTCACAAACAATGGAAACAAAATGCAAAGAATTCAGGACAGACTAAGGGTTGGACTTTATTCACCGAAAACAATATCTTTGGCTGGCACGGAGGTTTTATGCACAACTATGTAATTGCTAACGCTTGGTATTGTATGCATATTTGGCAACACTATCGCTATACTTTAGACGAAACATATCTGAAAGACTTAGCTTTCCCTGTAATGAAAAGTTGCTGCGACTTCTGGCTCGAACGTTTAGTTTTAGCTGCAGACGGAACTTACGAGTGTCCTAAAGAATACTCACCCGAACACGGTCCGGGTTCTGAAAATGCAACCGCTCACTCTCAACAATTAGTTTGGGACTTATTTAACAGTACGCTACAAGCTATTGATATTTTAGGAGAAGATGTTGTTGATGCTGCTTTCTTAAGCGACATACAAAACAAGTTCAACAAATTAGACAAAGGATTAAGAGTTCAAGCTAACGGACAACTTAAAGAATGGAAATATTCAGACAACTCGGTTGGAGAAGCTAAGCACCGACATATGTCTCACCTTATGGGATTATATCCGGGCAATCAAATATCTCCATTTGAAGACGAAACTTTCTTCAAAGCAGCAGTAAAGTCACTTACCGATAGAGGCGACGAAGGAACAGGCTGGGCTATGGGTTGGAAAATAAACCTTTGGTCTCGCGCTCTTGACGGAAATCACGCTCGTAAAATACTAAACAATGCTTTAAGACTTTCTAAATCTACAGGCACTAACCAACACGACGGTGGTATATATCAAAACTTGTTCGACTCTCACTCTCCATTCCAAATAGATGGAAACTTCGGAGCTACCTCTGGTATCGCCGAGATGTTATTACAAAGTCATATGGACATCTTACACATACTACCCGCCCTTCCATCTGCTTGGAAAATTGGTAAAGTAACAGGATTGAAGGCAATAGGAAACTTTGAAGTTGATATAGAATGGAATACTACAGAAAAAGAAGTAACCGCTGTAATAACTTCTAAGGCTGGAACTGATTGTGTTTTAGCATTCGACGAGATAAGTAAATCTATTATCAAAGACGAAAACGGCAATCTAGTAAACACTACTGCCGCAGGCGATAACAGAGTTAAATTCTCTACCGAAAAAGGAAAGAAATACACAATGGTATATAACAAACTTACAAACGTAACATCAGTTGTTAAGGAGAAAAGCGACATTGTGGTAACTCAAGACAAAAAAAAACTAAACATATCAGGTGAAGGCATTTCTAAAGTAAACATCTTCTCTATTGATGGTCGATTGATAAATACAAAGACACAAGATTTCAACTTTGCTCTATCGAACGGCAGCTACATTGTTTCTGCGTTAAAAACAGACGGAAGTAGCGAAGCTAAAAAAGTAATTGTAGGAGAATAAACCTCTCCCGGTTTCAAATTAGTTTCAGCCGTGTGAAACAACTTGTTTCAGTTAGGTGAAACAAACAGTTTCAGTTAGATGAAACAACTCGTTTCAGTTAGGTGAAACAACTTGTTTCACCAGTATGAAATGAACCGTTTCACCAATATGAAATGAATTGTTTCATCAGAGGAAAGGGATAATATCATTAAAAGGAAAAAGTAAAACATCTTGCTGACGTCGAGATTAAAGCTATAAATAAAGCGAGCGAAGAGATCTAAAAACTCTTCGCTCGCTTTGTTTATTATAGAAATGTAAGTATTACAGTTTCAGGTCGTAAACCACTTCTCCATCTCCTCTTATTACTTTAAGAGTCATCACCTCGCCCTTCTTTTGAAGAACCATTACCGATGCAGAATTTAATTGATTACCACCACCAACTACTACAGGGAAGTTATTACCATTACCCTCTCCCTTAGGAATGTAAGCGATACGGTGAGTATGTGCGCTAATATTAATATCAAACGGTGCTTTAGCTAATAAGGGTTGCCAAAGAACATAAGACGGTTCGAATCGCTGGCGACCATCATCTCTGCGAGCAGCATTATATAAAGGTATATGATTAAATAGCACTCGTTTCTTTGCTTTCTTAAACTCTTTAGAAGATAACTCTTGTTTAAGGAAAGCAACCTGATCTTCTCTTAATTGAGTAAAGTCGTTTAAGTCATAATACACATAAGTACTGTCGGGTTTATCTTCTCCACAATCGAGCATAACAATGCGAGTATCTCCCCAGTTAAACGAACCATAAGTTTTGTCGCCCACATAATCAAGCAAAGCTCTAAAACCTATAGAATAAGCATTGCGGATTTCGTGGTTTCCTCTTAAGTAAAAAGTAGGAACAGAAGACGCTCCAACTGCTTCGCTCTGCATTTTAAGGTGATAAAGCACATCGCTTTCGTTTGCTGGGTCGTCGATACAGTCGCCATTAAACACAACAAAATCGTAGTCTACATCTTTAACCAAATTGCACAACCCTTTAAGAGTAGCTTCTTGCTTGTGAACATCGTTAAAGATTATAGCTGTAAAATCTTTAGTATCGGGCGAAGGCAATGTAAAAGAATAAAAAGGAGACACGGCTGTTTCTCCAAATTCTTTATAATAAGCTTGGTAGATAAGCATCTCTTGCGAACAGATACGATAGTAATATGTTTGTCCGGGAGTAAGTCCCTCTATACGAATTTTATTATGAAGATCGTTACAAATAACTTGTCCATCAACTAAAGTGCGCGCACGTTGTAAGTTAGTTGTATCCGTTCCGTACTCTACCCAACTATATGTAGGAACTTTAGTTTGCCACATTACGGTAATACCTCCATCAACAGGGTTTTGCAGGTAAGGCTTAGCATAAAATATATCTTCTTTCTTAGCTTTTAAGCGAATATTCACAAGTACGGGATTATGGTCTGAGGCTACTGGTTCTTTAATTACCCACTGACCTAAACGAGAATATGCATCTCCCGACTTCTTATATGCAGCAATATAATCTATCATACCCTTACTCTCTTTGCCATCAGGCTTTTCGACATTCAGTAAGCGGAAGTCTGCTTTCAAAGCTTTCAAAGCCTGCGACTCTGGGTAAGCATTAAAATCTCCTGCAAGAAAGAATGGTTTGTCGAGTTTCTCTGCCTTAGACTTTATTATATTGGCAGAAGCAAGGCGGTCTGTTTCGTTCAAATCCCAATGCGTACAACCCATAAAGAATTTCTCAAACTCAACAATAAGCAGAGTGCGAGCTTCTTTGCCGGGCAACGCCACTTGATAACTACTAATAGGACGTTCTTTGCTTAACATTCCTACTCCATACTTACCATTGTCAAGATTTATAGCAGGAGCAAACACGGGATACATTAGAGTTTCATTAGCAAGATAGCGTAACATATCAACATTACCAGAACGAGCAACCACACTGTCAACCTCTTGAAGAGCAACTACATCGCATTTATACTTGTTGATAATAGATGAGATACGACTAAGATTCTGAACATTATCAGTACCTTCTCCGTGATGAATATTATAACTCATCATTCTGAATGAATTACCTTCGGCATCGCCCAAGCGTTGTGCCGACAACTGATTAGAGCTTAAGAGCGCAATCAGTAAAAGAAAACCAAATACACGTTTCATTGATATTAAATTAGTATAATTATTAAGTTAAGAGTATTTAAGACCTAAAAGGTTTAAAGGCAAAGAAGATTAAATATACTTTGCCAATCCTCCTAACGATGTTTCTTTATATAAAGAAGGTAGGTCGTGTCCTGTTTGATTCATTGTTTGCACTACTTTATCGAAGCTCACCAAGTGTTTACCGTCCGACAAAGTTGCATACGAACAAGCATCTAAAGCCTGAACGGCGGCAAAAGCATTTCGTTCAATACAAGGCACTTGCACAAGTCCACAGACCGGGTCGCAAGTTAAACCCAAGTGGTGTTCCAATCCCATTTCGGCAGCATACTCAACTTGCGCAGTTGTTCCTCCAAACAACTGAGTTGCAGCAGCGGCAGCCATCGAACAAGCAACACCTATCTCGCCCTGACAACCAACTTGCGCTCCCGAAACAGAAGCGTTTGTTTTAACGATATTCCCAATTAGGGCAGCAGTAGCAAGAGCTTTTATTATCTTAGAGTCTCTAAAATCGTGATTACTTCTTAAGTGATAAAGAACGGCAGGCAATACACCCGACGAACCACAAGTAGGAGCTGTTACTATTTTTCCTCCAGATGCATTCTCTTCAGAAGTAGCAAGAGCATAAGAATATATAGCCGAACGGCTTTGCAACGAACCTCTATAACTTTTAGATTTTGTAAAATACGACGATGCTTTACGGTGCAAACCAAGTCCACCAGGAAGTACACCCTCTTCATCAAGTCCTTTCTCTATTGTATCGGTCATAACCTTCCATACTTCTGAAAGGAAATCCCATATCTCAGTACCTTCAGTTTCTTGAACATATTCCCAAAAAGATTTACCCGACTTCTGACACCATTCGAGAATATCTTTCATTGTAGACATCTCGTAGATTTGGTTTTCTTTTACACAAGAAGTTTCATTAGCCAAGTCGCCGCCGCCAATACTATATATAGTCCACTCTCCTATTTTAGTATTATCAACAAATGCCTCAAACAACATTCCGTTAGGGTGAAACGGCAAAACTATTTCAGGTTTCCAAATAATCTCTACAGTCTTTGGTGCTATTGCATCTATTATCGCAACATCTGTAAGGTGACCTACTCCTGTTGCGGCAAGACTTCCGTAAAGCGTAACCTTAAAATTTGTAGCTTGTGGATAATCCGAAATAAACATTTCAGCAGCTTTCTTTGGACCCATAGTATGACTACTCGAAGGTCCGTTCCCTATTTTGTATAATCTTCTAATACTTTCCATTATTTATCTAAATATATTTCTTTCATTTTGTCTAAATCTACACTTAACGCTTTTTGTAGATAATCTTCCACTGTGCCGTATTCCGCCTTTATACTGTTTAATGCAGCCTCTGCAAAACTTCTTTCAACTTCAAATGCTTTTACAAATTGAGGATTTTCTTCTAAGAATGCAGCATACTTTGGTTTAATATATAATCCCGTAAGCAGATAATCTTCTATTGCTTGTTCTTCATCTACTCCTAAAGAAAGAAGAAACAATAAAGACGCAATGCCAGTTCTATCTTTCCCTGCCGAACAATGAAACAATAAAGGAGCTTTATCATCTTGTAATAAAGCAAATAGTTTTTTATACTGATTGATTATAGCATCATCACTAACCAGAATATTATACATCTTCTGCATTATATTATCCATAGGTATAGTTTCTGCCATCTTTGTTATATTTTCGGGCTTCATACTACCCGGACTAATATGTAGATTGTGCATTTGTTTTACCGAAGATGGAACTTTGTTAGGAGCCATACTTACTTCTTCTTCACTCCTAAAGTCTACTATAGTAACTAAAGGAATATCTGAAAGATACTGTAAATCGCTATCACTCAGATTCTCCAACGAGTCGGAACGAAATACTTTGCCTTGCTTTACAACTTTGCCTTGTTTGGTTTTATACCCTCCTAAATCTCGCAGATTGAATGTTCCCTCTAAAGGGATATGTCTATTTTGTTTCATTCCTATTATATTTGCGACCAAAGTTAGTCAAAAAATATTGATTAATCTGACAATCACATTAAGAAATAAAAACTATCTTTGCGAACTTTATATATATTGTATGAAAGACTTTTTATTAAAAAACAAATGCTACTATGCCACTTTCATCTTATTCACAATAATGGGTGGCACACTTTTACTTTTAGTAAACAGAGATGATATTAATATTTGGATAAATAGTAAATGGACTTACTTTCTCGATGATGTAATTTTATTTATTAATGGTTTAGGAACAGTTTCTTTCAGTGTAGCTGCTGTAGTTGTTCTCGCCTTATGGAAAGGTTGGCGCACCGCACTTAAAGCAACTATCTGTTTTGCTTCGGTTGCCTTAGTTACTCAATTTGCTAAACATATTTTATTCCCCGCCACTCCTCGCCCAACATTACACTTCGAGGAAGGAATGCTTAGGTTAATAGAAGGTGTAAAACAATTAACAACCGAAAGTTTTCCATCAGGACACACCTCTGCATCGTTTGCCTTGTCTACATTTTTTGCGTTATTATTACCTAAAAAGAATTGGCATTGGGCTTTTGCTGCTCTTGCCCTATTTGTAGGATACGGACGTATTTATTTATCTCAACACTTCTTCACTGATGTATATACAGGTATGATAATAGGTGTAGTTGTTACTACTTTAGTTTATTATTACTATCCTAAATCTTGGGAAAATGCTTCAAAGAATAAAAAGATACATAGAAAAGCAAAAGCTACTTCCTGACAATAGTTCCAAGTCAACAACTAAGATTATTATAGGATTAAGTGGCGGTGCCGACTCGGTAGTGCTACTCCATATACTAAATAGATTAGGATATAACTGCATTGCAGCCCATTGCAACTTTCATTTAAGAGGAGAAGAATCTTTGAGAGACGAAGAGTTAGCTCGTGCTTTCGCCATTGAACTTAACATACCATTTACTAAAATAGACTTCAACACCATAGAATATTCTAAAAAGAATAATATCTCTATCGAAATGGCTGCTCGCAACCTAAGATACGAATGGTTTGAAAAAATAAAAATAGAAAATAACGCCGACTATATAGCAGTTGCCCATCATAGCGATGATAATGTAGAAACTTTTTTACTTAATATGATAAGAGGCACAGGCATTAAAGGCTTAACAGGTATCTCTCCCAAAAATGGGCACATTATCAGACCTTTACTAAATGTATCTAAAGAAGATATTATTAATTATGCCCAAAGCGAGAACATAAGCTACGCCATAGATTCTACAAACTTAGAAGATGAATACACAAGAAACAAGATAAGATTAAACATTCTACCTCTTTTAAGAACAATAAATCCATCGGTCAGCACATCTATTCTTAACAGCATAGAAAATTTAACCGAAGTAGATAAGATATACAATAAGGAGATAAACAATATAAAAGAATTTGTTTTCGACAAAGAAAAACATACCATAGACATAGATAGATTAAAAGAAGCTGCATCTCCCGAAGCTGTACTATTTGAAATATTAAAAGAATATCAATTCGACAGAGATACTATTAAAAACATAGCAAAGGCAATAGATAGTCAATCTGGGAAAGAGTTTTATTCTCCCGAACATATCTTAATTAAGGATAGAAATAAGTTTTTTATTAAAAAACAAGACGTTTCGGACGCTTCATATCCTCTTAATCTACAAACTGAAATTAAAGATATAAGCGAAGTTGAGATTACAAAAGATAATAATATAGCCTACTTCGATTACGACAAGCTAAAGCTTCCTCTAACTATGAGACGATGGCAAGCTGGCGATAAATTTGTTCCTTTCGGAATGACAGGTTTTCAAAAGCTTAGCGATTACTTCAATAACAACAAGTTTAACAAGTTTGAAAAAGAAAACACTTGGCTACTTTGTTCTGGCGAAGATATTATTTGGATAGTAGGACATAGAACCGACAACCGCTACAGGCTAAACAAAACATCACAAAGAGCTTACATAATAAAACTTTTATGATTTATTTGTCAAATTAAAAAAACTGGTTACCTTTGTGCGGTAATCAATCCATTGATTATTTCGGAACCATTTACAAAAATTCTCCCTACTTTTTAGTAAACAAACAATATAGAAATATATTAGTCAATAATAAATATAAATACACATAACACTTATATGCAGAGATACAACATTTTGCAGTTAAAAGAAATGGAGCAAAGCAACTTAATTGCTTTAGCAAAAGAATTAGGACTTACAAAAGTCGACAAATTAGGAAAAGACGAACTTGTATATCAGATTTTAGACCAACAAGCTATAATTAACGCTGCTAAGCAAACTGCCATTAGTAAAGACACTGATGATAAAAAAACAGTTAACAAAAGAGGTAGAAAACCTAAAACAGTTACCAAAAGCAACGAAAAGGAAGCTAATGAAGAAAAAACAATAGATACCAAACAAGAAAAAACAGAAAAGAAAACAGAAACCATAGAGACTGTGGAAAAACCTAAAAAACAAAACAAAAAGAAAGAAGAAACGAAAGAAAAAACAATAGACTCAACTTCCAAAAAAGAAGTTGTCGCAAAACAGAAAAAAGAAAAAGCCCCAATCGCAACTAACAATAATAACAAACCTACCCCTAATACAAAACCCGAAGTTGCAACTCCGACAATTAGCGAAACAAAAGAAAAAGAGGATAAATCAATTATTGAAAAGCCTCAAGATGTTTCGGATATAAAAGTTAACGAAAAAGAAAAGACTAAAACCCCTGAAGCTAAGAATGAAGACAATCAACAAAGTATAGGTCCTAACAAATTAGTTTTCAGACACAACCCTGGAGCAAATACAATAATGGACGAACTTATATTTTCTGCAAAAAAAGAACCTCAGAAACAAAACAATCAGAACCCAAAGGCTAACCAGCCAAATAACAATAATAATAACAACAGCAACAATAATAAAAACAAACAAAACAATGCTCCTGCTCCTAAAGAGAAGGGATTTGATTTTGATGGCATTTTAACTGGCTCTGGTGTTTTAGAGATAATACAAGAAGGTTATGGTTTCTTACGTTCTGCCGACTATAACTACCTATCTTCAGCCGACGATATTTATGTATCGCAATCTCAGATAAAGTTATTCGGATTAAGAACTGGCGACTTAGTAGAAGGACCTATTCGCCCTCCTAAAGAAGGCGAGAAATTCTTTCCTTTAGTAAAAGTTGATTTAATTAACGGACTTCGCCCTGAGGAAGTTAGAGATAGAGTTCCCTTTGATCACCTTACTCCACTATTCCCTGAAGAAAGATTTCATCTTACTCGCAGTATGAGCCCTAAAGTAGTAGATAGAATATCTCCTCGCGTAGTTGACTTGTTTTCTCCTATCGGCAAGGGACAAAGAGGACTTATTGTAGCACAACCTAAAACAGGTAAAACTATGCTACTTAAAGACATAGCAAACTCTATTGCTTGGAATCACCCAGAAGTTTATATGATTATTCTTCTTATAGATGAACGTCCTGAAGAAGTAACGGATATGCAACGAAGTGTTGATGCCGAAGTTATTGCTTCTACATTCGACGAACCAGCAGAAAGACACGTAAAGATTGCCGATATAGTTCTTAACAAAGCTAAAAGAATGGTTGAGTGCGGACACGACGTAGTTATACTTTTAGACTCTATAACTCGTTTGGCAAGAGCCTACAATACAGTACAACCTGCATCGGGTAAAGTTTTATCGGGTGGTGTTGATGCTAACGCATTACAAAAACCTAAAAGATTTTTCGGTGCTGCTCGTAACATCGAGAATGGCGGTTCGCTTACAATTATAGCTACAGCTCTTACAGAAACCGGTTCTAAAATGGACGATGTTATCTTTGAAGAATTTAAGGGAACTGGTAATATGGAACTACAATTAGACAGAAAACTTTCGAACAAACGCATATATCCTGCTGTTGACATTATAGCATCAAGCACTCGTCGCGATGATTTACTTCAAGACAGAGATACTGTGAACAGAATGTGGATACTTCGCAAATATCTTTCTGATATGAACAGCTTAGAAGCTATGGAGTTTGTTAAAGACAGAATGGAAAAAACTTATAGCAATGACGAGTTTTTAATTTCAATGAATGGTTAATTACTAAATAATAAAAGAAATGAAGAGATTATTATTAATTGCGCTAATTAGTGTTTGTGCCTTTTCATCTAACATACAAGCGCAGTCGAACAGCCTTACCGTAGGTGCAAAAGGAGCTTATCAATCTAAGTATAAAGGATTTTTATACGGATTAGATTTATCTTACAGAGTTTCTCCTCTATTTGAAGTTAGCTTATCGGGATTGATGAACCCTAAAATCTTTAATGAAGACAAAGATTTTAACGACCCTGCTTGGGATAGAGATATTTCTTTTTATTCGGGAAGCGTAGATCTAAGATTCTACTTAATAAATTCGGATTTATTGTCTACCGGACCTTCACTGGGTGCACAATACATCAACTTCAAAAGTAAAGATATGAATGGAATTACCGTTGACGATGGTTCTCTATTCGGATTCAATATAGGTTGGCACGCTCAGTTTATGGTTACCGAAAACTTTCAGATAAACGGAGGTTGGCGATACACCAATGCCAAAGAAGAGCAAAGTTACCACGCTATTTATTTAGGCGTTGGCTATACTTTCAATCTATTTTAACTCTTCAGATATTTTATACTGATTACGTTCCGGAGAGTTGCGAGTAATAAGCTCGCCAATAAATCCAGCCAAGAATAATTGCGTCCCTATTATCATACTTGCAATAGCAATATGGAAATAGGGCGTATTTGTTATTAAAGGTGCTGCTGTATTGTTAAACAAAGCATAAGCCTTAATTCCGCCAACAACTAAAATCGCAATAAAACCAATAAAGAACATCAGACTACCGATTAAACCAAAAAAGTGCATAGGTTTTTTACCAAACTTCGACAAAAACCACAAAGTAAATAAGTCTAAGTAGCCATTAGTAAACCTATCTATACCAAACTTAGAGTATCCATACTTACGAGATTGATGATTTACCACCTTCTCTCCTATCTTAGTAAAACCCGCATTCTTTGCCAAAAAAGGTATCCAGCGGTGCATATCATTATAAACCTCTATGCTTTTTACAACTTGAGAATCGTACGCTTTAAGTCCACAATTAAAATCGTGAAGCTTAATACCCGAAAAAGCCCTTGCCGTAGCATTAAAAAGTTTTGTTGGAATAGTTTTAGTTAATGGATCGTATCTTTTCTTCTTCCAACCCGATACTAAATGATATTTATCTTCCTTTATCATTCGATAAAGTTCTGGAATTTCATCAGGACTATCTTGCAAATCGGCATCCATAGTAATCACTACATCACCTTGTGTAATCTGAAAAGCAGAATGTAAGGCTGGCGACTTACCATAATTCCGTTGAAAACGAATAGCTTTCACTATTTCGGGATACTCATTCTTTAAGTTTTTAATGATACTCCACGAATTGTCGGTACTTCCATCGTCTACAAAAATAACTTCGTAAGAAAAACCTTCCTTTTTCATTACTCTATCTATCCACTCAAACAGTTCGGGAATAGAGTCAGCCTCATTCAATAAGGGTATTACAACAGATATATCCATAATAGCGCAAAGATAATGATAATATAGGAAAGTTAAAAACAAAAAGAACTAAGAGTGAAGAACTAAGAGCTGGTGTCGACTCTAATACGCTTCGCGTAAACTCTTAGTTCTTAGTTCTTAATTCTTAGTTGAAAGCCTTTTTTTATTTCAACCGTTTGAAACGAGTAGTTTCTATAGTATGAAACAAGGTGTTTCACCTATATGAAACAAGTAGTTTCGCCTAATGAAACAAATTATGTCGAAGTGCAAAACAGATTGTTTTAGTTGTATGAAACAATTCGTTTCAAAGTATGAGATGGATTATGTTTAAGTTTTTGCGCAAAGCATATTAGAGTCGCTTCGCGCAAACTTTTAGCTTTTAGTTTTTAACTTTTAGCTTTCTCCTCCTTGCGAGGAGGAGAAAAGCTTGACAACCCCTATATCGAAATCGTATATTTGCCCCTCAAATAAAAACTACATAACTTCCATATAGAAAAAAAATTAATATCTTAAAAGATTTGCAATTAATCAAAAAAATAATAACTTTGCCAAAACACATTTATTGCTCTAACGAACTTAAAGGAATGAATTAGTTGAAAGAGTTAATAATTTTAATTTAAACGCCATGAAAAAGACAATTATTTTTATCGTAGCATTAATTTGCTGTTTGCCCATTTGTTTACAAGCTCAAGAAAAGCAAAAGAAACAAAAGAAGCAGATGCAATTTGCCGTAGTTGATTCTGTTGGGAATATAAAAGTGCTAAATGAACAAGAAACTAAGGCAATCCATCTCCTTAATCTCAAGGAAGCTATGGCAAAAGGCGATGTGTCTAAAATTATTTTTTGTCCACCTAAAATTGCGAATGAGTTTTTCAGTCAATACAAACCAGTTATAATTCCTGAGTACTTTCTTTTAGGAGCTTTAGGCAGTCAAAAGATTACTCCTCCCGATGCTAAAGGAACTGAGATAAAGGATATGAAACAATATCCGGCCTACGCATATCTTAAAAATTGCATAAAAGAAACTACTGGTAAAGATGCAGTTTTTACTAAAATAGACAATCTAACATACAAGTTTTATTCTCCCGAGTTAGCATTGTTGATAAATGATTTCTTCGATAATAATAATGAGTTAGATATGAGTAAATTTAATTCGCAAGAAGAAATCTGCTCATACTTACTTGGCGTGTATTTCGACGGTGGAGAAAAGAAAAATGACGTTACTTATCGATTCCCTTGCGTTGATATACGTGGTACAAAAATAGATAATGTGTTCTCTTTGTTGAGAAAATCTTATTCTAACAACATAAAATATTCGTCTTCGTCGCTAAAAGGTGCAATACCTGGCAGTGCTTTTATTTACTTTGAGCCATTGGCGCATCTAAAAAATTATTTAGATTCGATAGAGACGACTCGTGCACAATTTGCAAGCGATATAGACAGAGCACTGGCAGGTACTATATTCGCTAACGCTGCTCCTGCATCTAAACCTGCAACAGCTCCTATTAACAATGGTGCTGAATACGACAATGGAGAAACTCCTTAACTAAGGAAATCTAATTTATTGAAGAAATACTTTAAGCATTGCACAAAATAATGATATTAAGAAAGACAAAATGGTCAATAATTGCTTTTGTCGTAACCTTATCTCTTACATTGACATCTTGCGATTATCCCAGTTCATTGATAATTAACAACAAGACAAAAGACGATGTAATTATAAAAGCTTACATCGAAGAGCAAGATAGCATAAGTGTTAAGACGTTTGAAATCCCGTATATAAAAGGGGAAGAATATTGTATATACTCATTTTCTGAATTTCACAAAACTTGGGGAGAGGAGAATATAAATAACTTCGTCAAAAACATACAGAAAGTAGAGATAATAACGTCGAGTTATGAAAAGACTTTGCGTAAGCATCATTTGCTATTATTGTTAACAAAACACGGTGGCAGTAAAAAGAGAAACATAAAAATTACCATTGATTAAAAGTAAACATCATGAAAAAGACAGTTAGTTTTGCAACTGCACAAGTTAAGATTGAGAGTGACATTGACACTATCCTCGCTAACGCTGCTCCTACATCTAAACCTGCAACAGCTCCTGTTAACGATGGTGCTGAATACGACAATGGAGAAACTCCTTAAACTAAGGAAATCTAATTTATTAAATAAATACTTTAAGCATTGCACAAAATAATGATATTAAGAAAGACAAACTGGTCTATAATTGCTTTTGTCGTCACTTTATCTCTTACATTGACATCTTGCGATTGGAAAGGTTCATTAATAATTAACAATAAGACAAAAGACGATGTAATTATAAAAGCTTACATCGAAGAGCAAGATAGCGTAAGTGTTAAGACATTTGAAATCCCATATATAAAAGGGAAAGAAAATTACATATACTCATTGCCTGGATTAAATAAAACTTGGGGAGAGGAGAATATAAATAACTTCGTCAAAAACATACAGAAAGTAGAGATAATAACGTCGAGTTATGAAAAGACTTTACGTAAGCATCATTTGCTATTATTGTTAACAAAACACGGAGGTAATAAAAAGAAAAACATAAAAATTACCATTGATTAAAAATTTCGTTTAGATTGGATAAAAACAATACCTTTGTAAATAAACGAATAGATAAATTAATTTCTATGAACAAATTAAACATTGTATTAATATCAATTTGTTTGGGTTTACTTGCTTGTTCTAAAACAGAAGTAGCCCAACACGAGTATAATAGAGAAGCTATTGCTAAAAGAGATTCGGCTCTTTTCATATATACAGGGTTCGATACAAATAAGAAGCTCGAAGAGGGAAGGCAAGATGAGATATTTTCTGATGAAGAAAGAGCCCCAATAGCTATGTCCTTATTATCCGAATCCATATCTTTAGATTCCACATACATATATTCTTATACATTAAAAGCCCAATTATTAAAAGACGAAGGGCGATACATTGAAGGCATAGAGGTTATGGAAGATGCTTTTAGATATACAAAAGGATATATGGAAGACAATATTGTTCGCATACATTTAATTAAGGGTATTCTTTACGAACTAATGGATTCTACATCTTTAGCTAAAGAAAATTATTACTCTGCATTAACTCAGTTCGATTTAATAACAAAAGATAATCCATCTGATATTTGCAATATGATTAATAGAATCGTCTTAGAGAATTTCTACAATGAAGAAGAACTTGCTTTGGAAAAATTAAAGGACTTAAAAAAAAGAAAATTATCGGAACGAGACATTATACTTGTCAATAATATTATTGAATATTTTGAGAATAACAGTAGAGCCGAGTTGGTTGAAGAAATGAGTGTTTATTGATGAAAAAACATCTATATTATTATCTAATTAGTTTTCTAATCTCAACAACTCTGAGTTGCTGTGCTAGCACTAATGAGGAATCAGAAAAAGAGATTATTAGGTTTATATCTGATTTTTATACCGAATACATCAACGAAGGCAACAAACCCGGAACATTTTGTATTGATTGTATAATTGAAATTCAGAAAAAATATTGCACACCTGAGTTATTAAACCATATAGAGTTTTTAAGAAACGAAAAAGATTTAGATTTTGATCCTTTTATACAAGCGCAGGATTTCGTTTTAGATTGGCTCGATAAAATGACGATAGAAAAGGTTAAATCAAGAAAATCTCTATATAATGTATCATTCAAGTATGAATCTGAAGAGGAATACACTACAATAACAATAGGTGTGAAAAAATATAATAATCAGTATAAAATATATTACTTAGATGTTTATTCTGATGAAGTAACTACCTATAATGATTGATTAACAAAACAAAGTATGGAGTGCGACTTACCAACCCAACTGTTAGTTGCCGCTTTCTAAGTATAGATGTTAAAGATATTATAGCTTATGCTGTCTTGGAAAGTTATAGTTTTAGAAGCCATTTCCATATAGGAATAACTTCAATCGTTTTATTCTATCAATAACACAAAGATAGTTGTTTTTTATTTTACACACAAAACAATATGGTTGTATTTCTATTCTACACATAAAACAAAAGCATATTATTGTATTGTTGCTTTTTATTAGCAGATGAAACAATAAGAATGTTTACAGTATTATGATAATTACAATACCTTTGAGCGTATGTGAATATCCTCCGAAGGAATACTTCAATTATTTCTCTCATAAAGTTTTTATAATTGAATAAATTGTATTACCTTCGCCCCCGATTTTAGAAAATATAAATTTATAAACAAATTCTTTATCATGTATTTAGATTCAGAAAAAAAGCAAGAAATCTTCGCAAAGTACGGAAAGTCTAACACTGATACTGGCTCACCAGAAGCTCAGATAGCATTGTTTTCATACCGTATTTCGCATTTAACTGAACATTTGAAGTTAAATAAGAAGGATTATAGCACTGCAAGATCACTTAAAATGATGGTTGGTAAACGCCGTCGTTTGTTGAATTACCTAAAAGATAGAGATATCGAAAGATATCGCGCTATCATTAAAGAATTAGGTATCAGAAAGTAAAAAAAACAAAGAAAAAGGACGAAGCTTGGCTTCGTCCTTTTTTGTTTTTAAATAATTGTCCACAATAACGAGTAGTTTTTGTTTTTTCCTTAGCTAATTATTACAAATCTCCTTATATTTGCGTTGAATTTCGAAATCGCAGAAATTTACATAAACAATATAATTACATGAACGATATTAAAGTATTAAATCTTGCAGCCGACAACATAAGAATACTATCTGCTGCAATGGTAGAAAAAGCTAAATCGGGACACCCTGGTGGTGCTATGGGAGGAGCTGATTTTATTAATGTATTATATAGCGAATACATGGTATACGACCCAGACAATATGTCGTGGGCAGGAAGAGATCGTTTCTTCTTAGACCCAGGACACATGTCGCCTATGCTATATTCTGCATTAACTTTATCTGGTCATTACTCATTAGAAGACCTACAACAATTTCGCCAGTGGGGAAGCATTACTCCAGGTCACCCAGAGGTAGACATACTTCACGGAATAGAAAACACTTCAGGTCCATTAGGACAAGGTCATACTTATGCCGTTGGTGCTGCTATAGCTGCTAAATTCTTACAAGCTAAAACTAAAAAAGCTTCAAATCAAAAAATATATACTTTTATATCAGACGGTGGTATTCAAGAAGAAATATCACAAGGGGCTGGTCGTATAGCAGGACATTTAGGCTTAGATAACCTTATAATGTTTTACGACTCTAATGATGTTCAATTATCTACCGATGTTGACGCTGTAACAAGCGAAAACGTTGCAATGAAATACGAAGCTTGGGGTTGGAAAGTTATTACTATAAATGGTAATGACGTAAATGAAATAAGAAAAGCTTTAGACGAAGCTATAACCGTTAAAGACTGCCCTACTTTAATTATTGGTAAAACAATTATGGGTAAAGGCGTAGTGCTTCCCGACGGTTCGTCGTTTGAAGGACAATGCTCTACTCACGGACAACCACTAAGCGGAGCAGGCGCTTGTTTTGAAGGCACTGTAAAAAACTTAGGTGGCGATCCTAAAAATCCTTTCTCTATATTCCCAGAAGTACAAAACTTATACAATAGAAGGAAAGAAGAATTAAGAAAAATTGTTGGCAAACAATTAGAAGCTGATGCTGTTTGGGCTAAAGAAAATCCAGAAACTGCAGCTAAGTTAAACTATTGGCTAACAGAAAAATCACCTAAGTTAGATTGGGACTCTATTCAACAAAAGCCTAATCAACCAACAAGAGGTGCTTCGGCTAACGTGCTTGGCTTTTTAAGTAAAAATGTAGAAAATATGATTGTTTCGTCGGCCGACCTTTCTAACTCCGACAAAACAGATGGATTCCTTAAACATACTCACGCTATGAGTAGAGGAGACTTTTCTGGTGGATTTTTACATGCAGGAGTTTCAGAACTTACTATGGCTTGTATCTGTAATGGTATAGCTCTATACGGTGGTGTGATTGCAGCTTGTGGAACATTCTTCGTATTTTCTGATTATATGAAACCAGCAATTAGAATGACTGCATTAATGCAACTTCCTGTTAAATACATCTGGTCTCACGATGCTTTCAGAGTTGGAGAAGATGGACCTACTCACGAACCTGTAGAACAAGAAGCTCAGATTCGTTTAATGGAAAAAGTAAAAAATCATAAAGGTAAAAACTCAATGTTAGTACTTCGTCCTGCCGATGGAGAAGAAACTACTATTGCGTGGAAACTTGCAATGGAAAATACCGACACTCCTACTGGATTAATTCTATCTCGTCAGAATGTTAATGATTTACCTGCTATAGAAAACAGATATAAAGAGGCTCAACAAGCTGCTAAAGGTGGATATATTGTACAAGATGATGGAGATGCCGATATAATTTTATTAGCTTCTGGCTCTGAAGTTTCAACTTTAATAGAGGCTGCAACGTTATTAAGAAAAGAGGGAGTTAAAGTTAGAGTTGTATCTGTACCTTCGGAAGGATTATTCAGAACACAAACCAAAGAATACCAAGACTCCGTTATTACTCCGGGCAAAAAAGTTTTCGGATTAACAGCAGGCTTACCTGTAAACCTTCAAGGACTTGTAGGTTGCAATGGAAAAGTTTGGGGATTAGAATCTTTCGGATATTCAGCTCCTTATAAAGTGTTAGACGAGAAACTCGGTTTTACCGGCGACAATGTGTATAAACAAGTAAAACAAATGCTGTAATGAATCATCAAATTATCGGTCTTGCATCTGACCATGCAGGTTTTGAAATGAAAGAGTTTATCCGTATACTTTTAGACAAACGAGATATACCTTATATAGATTACGGAACATACACTACTGAGAGTGTCGATTATCCCGTTTTCGGACATAAACTTGCAGAAGCAATAGAAGAAAAAGTTGTTTCGTGCGGTATAGCTATTTGCGGAACAGGCAACGGCATTAATATGTCGTTAAACAAACACGCCGCAGTAAGATCAGCTCTTTGCTGGGACGAAGAAATTGTTCGCTTAGCAAGAACTCACAACGATGCAAACGTATTAGCTTTACCTGGAAGATTCCTTTCTATGGATCAAGCTGAAAAAATGGTAGAAGTATTCCTTAATACTCCTTTTGAAGGAGGAAGACATCAGAATAGGATCGACTTAATACCTATTAAAAGTCAAGAATAAATATCACTGACACAAATTACAAATAAACGCGAAGCAATAACAATACGCTTCGCGTTTATTGTTAATAAGATGTTTATAGATTAACCCTGCCCTACCCTCTATTCAATTTTATAATATATATTTTTGCACTCATAAAAAACTAACAACAATATGGCTGCAAATACAAACTCAAATCAAGGTTATAAAAATCAAAGTAATACTCGAAAAAAGAAAGCCGATGCTCCGAGCGAAGCAATAGGAAGAGTTTTGCCTCAAGCTCGAGAAATAGAAGAAGCTGTGCTTGGTGCTCTTATGCTCGAAAAAGATGCATATCCCTTAATTAGTGAAATATTAACACCAAAATCGTTTTACGACAAAAATCACGAACTTGTATTTACTGCTATCCGAAATCTTGCTATTCAGCAAGAACCAATAGATATGCTAACCATAGTAGAGCAGCTAAGGAAAGAAGGCAATTTAGAAACTGTAGGCGGAATACCATACATAGCACACCTTTCTCAGAAGGTAGTATCAAGTGCACACTTAGAATATCACGCAAAAATTGTAGCCCAGAAAGCTATGGCAAGAGAGTTAATATCATTCTCATCGGGCATAACAACAAAAGCATTCGACGAAACAAATGATGTTGATGATTTAATGCAAGAAGCTGAAGGGCAGCTATTCGAAATATCGCAAAAGAATCTAAAAAAAGACTTCACAGCTATTAGTCCTGTTATTAAAGAGTCAATTCATCTTATGAATGAAGCCGCTAAACGCCCTGATGGATTAAGTGGTGTTCAGACCGGATTCAGAGATTTAGATAAAATAACCTCAGGTTGGCAAAATTCCGATTTGATAATTATAGCCGCCCGTCCCGCAATGGGAAAGACAGCATTCGTATTGTCGATGGCTAAAAATATGGCTGTAAATTTTAATACTCCTGTAGCGGTATTCTCATTAGAAATGTCGAACGTACAATTAGTAAACCGTTTAATAATAAATGTATCGGAAATACCTGGCGAAAAAATTAAAAGTGGAAAATTAGAACAATACGAATGGCATCAATTAGACCAAAAAGTGAAAATACTATACGATGCCCCTATATATGTTGATGACACTCCGAGTTTATCGGTATTCGAACTCAGAACTAAAGCTCGACGATTAGTAAAAGAACATAAAGTTAAATGTATAATTATAGACTACCTTCAGTTAATGAATGCAAGCGGAATGACTTTCGGTAGCCGCGAACAAGAAGTTAGTATAATATCAAGGTCGCTAAAAGGATTAGCTAAAGAGCTAAATATCCCAATCATTGCACTGTCGCAGTTAAATCGTAGCGTTGAAAACCGTTCGGTTAAAGATGGACCTGAAGCAAAACGCCCTCAACTATCAGACCTTCGTGAATCTGGAGCCATTGAACAAGACGCCGATATAGTTTGCTTTATTCACCGCCCCGAATATTATAAAATATATGAAGACAGTCAAGGACGAGATTTACGAGGCAAAGCAGAGATTATTATTGCAAAGCACAGAAATGGTTCTACTGGCGACGTATTATTAAGTTTCAAGAGCGATTATATTCGCTTTCAAAATCCAGACGAAGACAGAATTGTTGCAGAACATCAATCTCGTATGAGCAGCCAGGAGAATCTTATCCCTGCCGACAGACCTTATTCTAAATCTATAGAACCCGACGATAGTGTACCTTTTTAAGGAAAGGAGATAAATCGTAGCAAAAAAATAAGGCAAGGAAGTTAGTAAAACCTCCTTGCCTTTTTTATTATATCTCATTTTCAATGGCTTTTAAGTATAAATAGAGTAAAGCCTATTTATAAATACACCATAGAAATTGTTTACTTCACAATAACTTTATTACCGTTAACAATATAAACACCTTTAACTAAAGATATTTCTTCATATCCATTAACAACAGATTGATAAACTTTCTGTGCTGACATATTGAATATAGAGATAGTTGTAGCTTCTTTTGTTTCTATAACGATACCGTTTGAAGTAGATTGAATAGAGATATTATTATTATTAACACTACCAATTGAAGTGAAATCTTTTTCTATGATATTTAAGAAGTCGCTCCAACCAGACGCTGCTGCATAATCTGCCATTGAACCCATAGGAACGTATAATTTACATATATCTTTGTCCACTTTCTCAAAACTATTCGCGTTTATAGTTGAAGGAGTTTCACTTTTACAATATACACCAGTTAATTCAGTACAATCTCTAAAAGCATAACTTCCAATCGTAGTTACACTTTCGGGGATAGTTATACTTTTCAAGCCTGTACAACCTCTAAACGCAGAACTACCAATTGAAGCTACACCATTTGGAATAGTTATACTTTCCAAACTAACACAACCTCTAAAAGCATAACTCCCAATCGTAGTTACACCATTTGGAATGACAATGTTTTCTAAGCCAATACAATTAGTGAAAACAGATGAACCAATCTTAGTTACACCATTAGGGATAATTATACTTGCCAAGCAGGCACAACCTTTAAAAGCATTATCGCCAATCTTAGTTACGCTATTTGGAATAATAATATCTATCAAACTCGCACAACTTTCAAAAGCACTCTCTTTAATCTCTATTACGCTATTTGGAATAGAATAAGTATCTGACTTTGCATTAGGATATGCCACTAAAACCGTTGTATCCTTATCGAATAAAACCCCTTCTAAACTTGAATAAGTTTCATTTTCGTTAGACACTTTGAACTCTCGAATGTTAATACAGTCAGTAAAAGCATTTTTTTCTATATTATTTACATCACTTGGAATAGTAACGCTTGTTAAGTTGGCACAACCATACATAGCACCCTCACCTATTCCTGTTATGCTGTTTGGCAGAACAATAGAAGATAAATTTGTTTGAAAAAACATATAACTTCCTATAACATTAGGTGTTGTAATAGTCTCAAAATGATAACCAGCCCCACCTGCAACAATATTTGCATCTGCTAAATTTAGCTTAGTTAATGCTCCCTCTGTTTTGTCTCCTGCAGCATCCATTCCTGCCATTTCTCTAATAAAGCGAATGTCATCACCATTTAAATCACCAGTTAGGGTTAAATCAACAATTTCATTCTTTTGACCTCCCGCAATAAGAGACGATAAAGTACCTGCCGTTTCTACGTTTAGAGTAACTTTGGTTTCTTGTGCCCACAAATTAAGTTGAGATAGCAAAGCCATTACTACCAACAATGTTCTGAAAAGTAATTTTTTATTCATAATCTAATTATTTTGTCTCTTAGCTCCCCTGCAGAGACGAGTTATTAAATGATAAGAAAACGAGGAACTGTTAACACTTAAACGTTTTCGCATTATTGTGTCAATTTTTCCAATCAAATATGTAATTGAAAGAATTTCGACAAAGGTAATGCTTTTTATTAAAAAATTTATAATTTATATATTTCAAGCTTATATGTTTTGTAATCATAAGCGATATACAACAACTATTATAGTAACAATCTAAGCAACAAGAATAAAAGACAGTTATTATACTCCTCTATACATCTTTGCAGCCCCCTTGCCATTATTATTAGATAGGCGAGTTGTTTCTTACTAAAGCCCCCCTGTCGTTCTTAGTAGAGACACCTCGTCGCTCTTAGTAGAGACCCCTCGTCGCTCTTAGTAGAGACCCCCTGTCGCTCTTAGTAGGGACCCGATACCGCTCTTAGTATAACGGTCTCGTCTTTATACTTAAGACACCCCGCCGTTCTTAGTAGAGACACCTCGCCTATCTACTAAGAGCGACGAGGTGTCTCTACTAAGAGAGGAGGCATAAAGTGAAGCTTTGCATTTTTAGGAGAAAAATACAACAATAACGGCTCGTTATAGTTAAAGCAAAATTGTCGATGAGCCGAATTTATCGCTTTATTACAAATGGCGATGAGCGAACCAAATACAGAGACATTAACAACAGATACTTTAAGCTTAAAGAAGAGCGTGATGAAACAATGAGGCTGTTGCGAGAATACAATAAAGCAACTAAAAAAGGGGTATTTGAATATGCAGAAGAGATGAATTTCCTATATAATTTTCCCGAATATACACGTGCATTGTTGTTTGATACATTTAATGAGAATGTCGATTTGTTTAATGAATTGATAAAGTCTGCTCCAAATGAAAGCGTTGCTGATGAGTTTAGAAACCCACAAAACGAAATGAAACGTGTCTTGGTTAATGCGATAGAAGACACTCGCAGGGGGCTGTAAGAGAACGATTAGTCGACGAAAACTACTTTGTTTGAAAACTCTTCGAAAGTTCCTAAATTGCTAAAGCCTCTTTTGAATAACTCTTCGAAAGTCTTTTTGCGATTCTTTTCTTTTTGTAGTCGCTTACTGAAATCATCAAGGCTTCCCAGCTTGTCGAAACCTTGATTTTTCATAGCATCATACAGTTTGCTAATATTTTGAATTGCCTCTTTATTTCTATCTAAATAGCTCAACAACCCAATGCGATACTCTGTTGCAGGGTGTTTAGAATCTTCTGATTGATACCAATCGAAGATATTGTTTTTTTGCAATAGCCTTAAGCAATCAATATAGGCTTCTCCGCCAGCTCCAATCCAATCTAAAAACCTATAAGCAATTATATCAGCCTCAATCTCCTGCTCTCTGTTGTATTTGTATTTATATTTTTCTGCATCTTTTTTTGCTGATTCAATCAAATTGTCCACGCCTTTTCCTACCGCATCCCAATCTTGCTCAATTCCGTTAGCGGCTGCATAGCCAGAGGAAAGTATGTTTACTCCAGCAGTAATTGCTGCAATCGTATTATTTTTCTTTTCTTTTTTGACCGTCTTGTATGTTCCTACATAAGCGTGTTGTAACACAAAGTGAGCAAATTCGTGCGCACATACACCAAGTAGCATCTTATAATCCATATCCTCCAAGTCCATCAAACCCGTATTGATATAAATACGTCCATCGGGAACAACAAATGCGTTTGCATCATCGTCATAAACAAGAGATATTTTTGCGTTGAGAGATACCTGCTTTGCACCTAAATCATCAATAAGCCAATGCGAAAGGCTATCGCCGTCTACCGTGTGCAAAGAGCGAAGATAAAGTTCCATTTCGTAATAGTCTTTATTGATTCTAAGCTGTGCCTCTCTTGCATCACCCTTTTTATTAACTACGGCATAGAAGAACTCTACAAAATCTTCGTTATTGGACACTATCCCATCCCAAAACTCTTTATGGCTTTTTGATTCTGTAACGAAATTTGGAACGTCGTAAGAAGCAATGAGCTTTTGATAATCTTTTGCAAGATCGTTGCTGTATAATAAAATTGAACAGGAGAGAAAGCTAATTAGAAATAGTGTTGTTTTTTTCATAGTTAATCCAAGAATACTAATGTTCCATATTTTCTGTTACCATACGATTTAACAATGAGTACAGCGTCGTCCATTATTGCATATTCATAACAATAAGAAGTTTCTATATAATAATCGGTTCCGTCTACTTTGTACATATTAGAACCTTTCCTTGTTACGCTTACAGAATACTTACCGTCTTTAAGAGAATTATCAGGGACAAGCAGTTTTTCTATTTTTATGAAATTACCATATTCGTCAATTGCTTTTGCGCCATTGTCGGCTTCAACCTCCAAATAAAAAGCCTTTACATCGCACTCTTCTGCTTTTAAATAAGAAAGGGAAGAAAGGAGAGCTACAAACGTTATTATTATTATCCTTTTCATAATTATCTATTTTTAGACAAAATTATTGAAAATATTTTGATTATTCAATAAAAAATGAAGTAAATCAAACTCACAAGCGTAAATAGTTAAACGTGACAAGACTGCTTAGGGTGCTACAAAAACAAATGCTTGCGTAAGCGCTTGACAGAAGAAGAGTTGCGTTCGTGCGCCTATAGTCGTACGATAGACATTGTAGAGGAAAGATTTAAGATTGCTATCCGAAAAAAGTCTGGCACCAAACAGTAGGGTCGTTTATCAAAGAGGATAGTAGTCGTAATTTATACTTTTTGTGCCATTGTTTGGTGATCCATGTTTTTACGGTGATCCGTTTTTTCAGTAAACGACAAACAAACTAAACTAAAACAAAAAAAGAGTCTGATTTCTCAGACCCTTTCGATTTAGTTGAACTCCCTATCGAATTATCGAACAAATTTATTGCGGATTTTAAGAAGATAATTGAGTTTTACAATTATACTTGTTCTATAAAATAATATCAATTTGCATGATACCATGAAATATAAAATTTATATTATCTCTATTTTCACAGCATTCTCATTTTCGTCTTGCAAACTCCATTCTCTGACTTCTGACAGCGAATTCACTCAACATAACAGTCCGCTGAAGGATATTAATGGAACTTATACTATAAATCAAGATGCTAATGACAGCATATATTATGGGCGTATGAGAAAGATGTTTATCGTCTCTGATTTGGTTAAACAAAAAGATAAGGAACTATTAAAAGATAAATCTTTCGAACAATTAACCATTCTATATGATGGCAAGGAAAAAATATCATTCAGCTTATTTGATGGAAAAGAAAACTTACAGTTTACATATAAATGTAAACCTAAAGAAAATTATTTAGAAGTCTATTTTACCAAGAGAAGAATTTGGGCTCTACCTTTATTTATGAATTATGAATACGATAGGCTTAGATTAGGCATTAACGAGGAGTCAAATCTTATATTTCATAAATGGCACACAATTCTTGCCACATTAACAATAATGCCTTTTGATTACTTTGGAGGTAGCGATTACAGCCATACACTCTTAAGAGTTAATAACAAAGAGCAATAAAAGTTGTGTTGCGTTTTTGTTGCGGCTAAAAAACAAAAATCGGCAAAACTGAATTTCAATTTGCCGATTATCAAGCTTTTAGCTTGCTTAGTTGCGGAGGCAGGACTCGAACCTACGACCTTTGGGTTATGAGCCCAACGAGCTACCACTGCTCCACCCCGCGATTTCGAGTACAAAGGTACGCTTATTTTTTACAATAACAAACTTTTCACAAACTTTCTTTCATTTTTCTTTGGTAGAACTTCATTTTATACTAAATTTGCACAACAATTTAATTAATGTGCAAGCCCGATGGCAGTAGCAATGGCAAAAACAAGAGAAACTTTAATTGAAGTAGCAAGATTACTTTTCGCAAGAACTGGTGTAGAAAATACAACAATGAACGACATTGCTGTGGCTTCTAACAAGGGAAGACGCACCTTATATACCTACTTTAAAAGCAAAACGGATATTTATCACGCTGTGATAGAATCTGAACTCAACCTCCTTTACTCTTCTTTGGAATCCGTAGCTCAAAAAAATATTCCTGCCGATGAAAAGCTATTAGAATTTTTAAGAATCCGATTAGAATCTATAAAAAATGTAGTATCGCGAAACGGAACTCTTAAAGCAAACTTCTTTAGAGATATATGGAGGGTGGAGAATGTGAGAAAAGATTTCGACTTAAAAGAAATAAGTTACATTCAAGGCATTCTTGACGAAGGCGTAAAAAATAATATATTCGACATCGAAGACACTAACTCTATGGCAATTGTATTGCATCACGCCCTTAAAGGACTTGAAGTACCTTATATTAGAGGACGAATGACAAGCACTATGCCTTCCAACACAGATCGAACAGATAGCATTATAAAACTACTATTCGATGGAATAAAGAAAAAGTAAAACACTAAACAATTCTCAATATTAACTTACAATATTTATTAATATGAAATTATTAGAAGGAAAAGTCGCTATAATCACAGGCGCAGCTCGTGGTATAGGCAAATCAGTAGCAATTCGCTTTGCTCAAGAAGGTTGTAACATTGCTTTTACCGATTTAGCTATCGACGAAAACGCAGAAGCAACAAAAAAAGAAATTGAAGCTTTAGGCGTAAAGGTTGAAGGTTATGCCTCTAACGCTGCAAATTTTGAAGAAACTCACGAAGTAGTTAAACAAATCCATAAAGATTTCGGCAAGATAGACATCTTAATCAACAACGCTGGTATTACTCGCGATGGACTTATGATGAGAATGAGCGAACAACAATGGGATATGGTTATTAACATCAACCTTAAGTCGGCATTTAATTTCGTTCACGCCGTTACTCCTATTATGATGAAACAAAAGGCAGGAAGCATCGTTAATATGAGCTCTGTTGTTGGTGTTCACGGTAATGCAGGACAAGCAAATTACTCTGCTTCAAAAGCTGGTATGATTGGTTTGGCTAAATCTATCGCTCAAGAATTAGGCTCAAGAGGTATCCGCGCTAATGCTATAGCTCCAGGATTTATAGCAACAGAAATGACTCATCAATTATCTGAAGAAGTTCGTGCTGAATGGGCTAAACAAATCCCTCTTCGCCGCGCTGGTAATCCTGATGACGTTGCTAACGCAGCTCTATTCCTTGCGTCAGACCTATCATCATACATCACAGGACAAGTTATTCAAGTAGATGGAGGAATGAACACCTAATTAATTTAGGTTTACACATTTATTATGAATGTTATTTACGAAGATAATCACATTATAGCTGTAAGCAAAACAAGCTCAGAAATAGTACAGGGGGACAAAACAGGAGACGTCCCCCTTTCTGAGATTGTTAAACAATGGATTAAAGAGAAATATAATAAACCAGGCAACGTGTTTATCGGAGTAACCCATAGATTAGACCGCCCTGTTTCGGGATTAGTTATATTCTCCAAAACCAGCAAAGCTCTTCCTCGTCTAAACAATATGTTCAGAGATGGAGAGATGAAAAAAACTTATTGGGCGATAGTCAAAGACAAACCACCCAAAGAAAAAGACGAACTGATTCATTATTTAGTTCGTAACGAAAAGCAAAACAAGTCTTACGCTTACGATACCGAAAAGCCTAATTCAAAGAAGGCCATATTAAGCTACAGACAAATAGCTAAGTCTGAAAACTACTATCTCTTAGAAGTAGATCTTAAAACCGGGCGACACCATCAAATAAGATGTCAGTTAGCCAAGATTGGCTGTCCTATAAAAGGCGATTTGAAATACGGTTTCCCTCGTTCAAATAACGACGGAGGCATAAGCCTACATTCTCGTAAGGCTCAGTTTATTCACCCTGTATCAAAAAATGACATAACTATCACAGCCCCTACCCCTAACGATAAACTATGGAAAGAGTTTGAAACAAAAATAGAACAACAAAATAAATATTAAGCTATGGAAATTACATCAATCCATTGGTTCTCCTTTATAGTATTCGTAGTAATTATGCTACTATTAGACTTAGGGGTATTTCACAAAAAAGACAGCGTAGTAAGCATAAAGTCAGCTATTTGCTGGAGTATATTTTGGATATCCTTAGCTTTATTATTTAATACTGGTATATATTTCTTCTTAGATAAAACTAAAGCATTAGAGTTTTTTACAGCTTACGTTCTTGAAAAATCTTTAAGCGTTGATAATCTATTTGTATTTATACTCATTTTCGGATATTTCAAAATAGCACCTCAATTTCAACACAAGATACTCTTCTGGGGCATATTAGGAGCCTTAGTAATGCGTGCATTATTTATATTTGCAGGCGTAGCTCTAATTAGCCACTTTAGTTGGATAATGTATATTTTTGGAGTTTTTCTTATTTATTCAGGAATACACATACTCACAAACAAACAAGATAACGAAGATTTCGACCCTAACAAGAATATTGTTATCAGAGTTCTAAGGAAGATTATGCCCGTTACCGACAATAACTCTGAAAATAAATTCTTCATAAAGAAAGACCATACCCTATACGCAACAACGTTTTTCAT
Source organism: Dysgonomonadaceae bacterium PH5-43 (assembly GCA_029916745.1). Taxonomy (NCBI): domain Bacteria; kingdom Pseudomonadati; phylum Bacteroidota; class Bacteroidia; order Bacteroidales; family Dysgonomonadaceae; species Dysgonomonadaceae bacterium PH5-43. Next base: position 54,673 of record JARXWK010000018.1, read on the forward strand.
AGCACTTATATTTATAGAAGCCTCCGACCTTGTGTTTGCCGTCGATTCTATACCTGCTGTTCTGTCGGTATCTAAAGATACATTTATAGTATTCACCTCTAACATATTTGCAATATTAGGATTACGTTCTCTTTATTTTGCCCTAAACGGCATTATGGACTATTTCTATTATCTTAAATATGCACTTGCGGGCATTTTATCTTTTATAGGTATAAAAATGTGCGTTAATGAATTATGCCACACCTTAGATTACAACTTTCACATTAGCAACTTTGTATCACTCGGCATTATACTTTCGTTACTAACCATATCCATTGTGTTTTCTATTATCAAAAAGAAGAAAACAGTATCCTAAAAGAATATTATGTTCTTGTTGAAAGGTTCGTTTGTTTTTCTTAATTTTGCATTAAAATAGAAATCAAATGAAAGAAGAAATAATCTACTCTAATTACACTATAGATTTTGCTCGAGTAGCTTTAGAATTTTGTGTGTTCGTTGAAAAAGTAAAAGAATCAGACAAGCAAACTTTTGTAGATAATATGACTAAGGTTTTGCCTTTGTTATACCTTAAAGTTTCTATCATTCCTAATATTACTAATAATTACGAGTCGGAACTAAACTCTAAAGTAGATGAAGTACTTTACCAACAAGTATTAGACAATGTTGGCGAACTATTAGGTGAAGATGATTTATATTTAGAAACATTTCACCCCGACATAAAACTCAGCGACTCTCCTGTAGCCGTAAAAATATCTGAAGATTTAGCTGACATCTATCAAGACTTAGGGAACTTTATTGCAATATTCAAAAACGGACATAAAGAAACTATGAACGATTCTCTTATATTATGCATTGAGAACTTTAAGAAGTTTTGGGGACAACGCTTAGTTAATGCCCTAAGAGCTTTACACTTTATTAAATACAAAACTACCATAGAAGAATAATTTTGGAAAGAACAATAACTAAAGAAGAACTAAATAAATTCACGATAGAAGAGTTTAACGGTACAATAACCGAAGTCGACACTATTAATAGCGCAGAGAAAGCAATAGATTATCTGTATCAATTCAAATGTTTAGGATTTGACACTGAAACTCGCCCATCTTTCAAGAAAGGAAAAGTTAATGGAGTGGCTCTAATTCAATTAGCAACCGAAAACACTTGTATTTTATTTAGATTAAACAAAATAGGATTCATTCCTGGTTTGGAAAAATTATTATCAGACCCGAATATTACCAAAGTAGGACTATCGTTACGCGATGACTTTCACACATTAAGAAGAACCGTCAATTTTGAACCTCAAGGTTTTATAGATTTACAAAGTATCGCTAAAGAATACAACATTGCAGACACTAGCCTACAGAAGATATACGCAATCTTATTCAATAAAAAGATTTCTAAAAATCAAAGACTCAGCAATTGGGAAGCCGACGTTCTTACAGAGCCCCAAAAAGCTTACGCCGCATTAGATGCTTGGGCTTGTCTTAAGATATACAATGAATTGAACTCACAAAACAAGGAGAAAAAGCACGAAAACAATTAAAGATTGTTAATTCTGAAAGAAAACTGCTATAAAAATATGTTTTATAACATAAAATGCTTTATCTTTGCACTGTGTTTTTCATGGTATTAGATTTAAGGTTAACAATGAAGATTGGTTGTCGCGAGGACAACCTTTTCTTTTTTAAATAAATTCATTAAAAAAGTACAGTTCTAAGCTTTATTATAAAACAACAAAAGGCTGCCCTACTCAGACAGCCTTTTGTGTTTTTTTACCTACAAAGTCAACTATAACAATTCTCGAATATCAAAAAATAAATCCTCAATATTATCAATCGTAGCCTTCTGTATCTTTTTTATAGGCTCTTCAACCGACACCTCTTTATATTTCTTGTCAATCAAAACAGACTCAGCCGAATACACACCTATATTATCTGGATTTGATTGCATTTCAGCAGGCTCTACATAACTTATGTTATTAACCGAAACAAAACACTTATTAGTCTTAAATTCTAAAACTAATGTATATCGCATATTAAGAACAAACTGCGACCAGTTCCTTTTTTCTATTTCAAGTCGCTCCATCACTCTACAAATAATTCTATTTTCAACCGTATCTATATTCACTACAAGTCCTCTATTAGGCAGAAACGTTTCTTCAAGCCAACTAAGCACAGTTTCTTTCATCTCTACAGTTTTCAGAGCAGTAAGAATATCTTCAGAGAATACTATTTTCCCATTTTTCACAGGAACTTCGTCATAATTCTGAGCCGACACAAAAAGAGGAAATGCCAACAGCAGCAATAACATTATTTTTTTCTTCATGATAAAATATATTTCATTAATTCGGTTCAAAAGTAAGGCTTTTTTATTTAAAAAGCAACAGGCCGTATGCTCACGCACTCGACCTGTTTAATACTAAATTCAATTTATCTTGAAAAACATATCTATATCTTGTTTCAAGCAAGCGCAAAGGTAACCAATTAATATTTATTTTCAAATAAAACAAGTAAATATTACCTTCAAACCGCCATCAATATTTTTCTTTTCATAAAAAAACAGGCAAGTTATATATTCACATACCTAACTTGCCTAAATACTAAATTTAATTCATCTTGAAAAACATGTTATGAGTATAATTTTATTCTAAAATTATCTTTTTAATAGAAAAATATGTTTGTTGCTTGTCTCTGTGTTCTTTTCCTTTATTAAATATTAAGTAATAAAATATTCTACATACTTAATGCTTAACACTACAAAAGTATTAAATGTGATTTATCTATGCAAACTTTTAAGCAATTATTTTTAATTTATATCATTTTAATTACAAATACTACCAAATACAGAAATAAAGTAAGCATAACAAGCTCAAAACAGAGACAACCCACAACAAGTTATGACATATTTTAAAAGACAGCGAGCAGAATACATATCAGTATCCTGCTCGCCAAAAACTTCAATCAAATATTAATCACCAATCAAATAAACTTTCTTTCCTTTCTGTATATAAAATCCTTTTGTTGGATTTTTAACCGGGCGACCCAAAACATCATACATTGTATCATCGTTATTTTCTTCTACCATTACCGACTCGATATTAGTTATCACTTCATCATCTTCTAACATCTCGAATACCCAAATAGAAGCTCCCCAGTCGTAAGGCTTTAGAAGTACGTTAGTAAACGAATAAGAGTCTGGATTTGTATACCAACCATAAGCACAACCCGGCTCCATTATTACGATTCCCGTACCTCCCAAGTCTGTAGTAATCTGTTTAACCGTCCATTTGGCAATCCCGGTGTTTGCATAGTTTATCTTAACACCTTGATTAATTGCCGAACTCGAAACAAATGTAGCTTTTTCTGTTGCCTTATTATATATATACACGGTTCCATCTGTATTTTTCTTGAAATTCCAACGCAAATGGTCGTCTGTTTCAGCAAGACGTGCAGGCTCTACATCGCCTGTTTCTGTGTTTGCTTTAGCATAATACTTTGTAAAATAAGCACTGCGTATATAATAATAATTTTTTTCGCTTAGAACATCAAATACACTCGTACAAGGCATTGACAGATACTCGTTGTATATTGCTAAATATTCATTATAAGAATCTTCAGACACCAAAGCATTACCATTCAAAAATGATTTAAGAGGAGTAACCAATGTTGTTTCCAAAAAATCTAAAGCTGCTTGCGTTGGAGAACCTACAAGTCCAACTTCTGTTTTAACAATAATATTTTCGCTTTTTCTAAGCAAACCTTCAAGTTGAACTCTAAAATCTGTTACCTCAATTATATACCAAGTTCCAGGATAACAAAGTTTAGGATCGTCAATAGCCTTTACCAAACCAGAGCCATCGGCATACATTCTTTTTATGTAACCCATTGGAGTGCCGGAATAACCTTCCAATTCAGAAATAGTAACCGTGCCCGGAATATAAGTATAATTACCTGCCTGCAATGCCGCTTTATCAACTCTTACAACAGTTGCATTATTTGCATCTAACACAGCTTTATCGTTATACGTAGGCAAACTTACTCGTTTACCGCTCTTGTGATTTTTAATTACAAAACCTTCTCCATTAGGAACAAATTGCCAAAGCTCTTCCGGTTCCACCTGCGGAGTATAATGGAAAGAGATAGTATTATCTTTTTCATACATAGCAGAACCTGCATATCTTTGTCGGTAATACGTAGAAGCCGACACTATTTGATATATTTTACCAGCTTCCGGCATATTTATTTTTGCATATTTATAGTTATCCATAGCAGATGTTAGAGCTGTCAATAATGCATCATCATCTTTATTTGCTTTAAGATTATCGTAAGCAGCAACTAAAGCATCATAAATTTCTACAGAAGGATAACCAACCCCACCACGTATCGATGCTTCTATTATACTATTAGCTTCTGCCAATGCTGTTTCGCTTGCTGTTAAATCTTCGGGGTCAATGTAATGTTTTGCATAAACAAAATCAAGAGCATCAAATATTTCATCGTGAGTTTGTAGGCGTTCGTAGAAGCTACCCCAATTTTTCTGAGCTGTAGGCAACCAACCATTTTCTGCCAAAGCTAAAAGGCGAGGCAACAACTGATATTCTAATTGCGCTATAGAGCTTGTTGTTTCCGTCCACATATTACCTTGAATGCCCATACAATATTCTTCTCTTCCAGCAAGTGCACCAAAAGGATTAGCATTATAAACGCTCTGAACAGTTACAGTATAATCTGTTCCTCCTCCTTGGTAAGGCTCATTAACATCGGCTTTATCGCCTGTAACTTGCATTTTACTGAAATAAAGATTGGTGTAAGACGAATAAATAGTCTTAAAACCTTTATCGGCAGCAGCTCCACTCTTATCATTGGGAGTCCAAGCCATAATTACGGGGTTAATTTCGTTATCTGTTTTCCAAGATGATATAACCTCGTCCCAGACAATAATATCTTTATTGTATTCTTCTTTAACGTATTTACCTAATAATTCTACTAACCACGACTGAAGCTGATTAACCCCTGTAAGGTTTTCATCTTTTACTCTTTTCAAACAATCGGCATTAGTAGACCATTGCGTTGTAGGACATTCATCTCCTCCAAAATGTATATATTCGTAAGGGAAGACTTCGGCGATATGACCAAGCACTGTTTTAAGAAAATCTATTACTTTATCATCTCCCACATTAAGTACATCTTGAGATATTCCGTTATCTAAACGAACCGAATACTTTTTAGTAGGATCGCAACTAAACTCGGGATAAGCTGTAATAGCAGCCACCATATGCCCTGGGAAATCTACTTCTGGGATTATCTCAATATGACGAGCCTTTGCGTAAGCTACAATCTCGCGAAGATCATCTAAGCTATACCATAAACCTTCGCCATATTCCGTATCATCGAAAAACTTAGTAACTCCAGTACTAACCAAAGACCCCGAACGAACACTACCAACCTCTGTAAGTAAAGGATATTCAGGAATTTCAACTCTCCAACCTTGATCGTCGGTCAAGTGCCAATGCAATCTGTTTAGTTTATAAAGCGACATTATATCAAGAATTTTCTTCACCTCTTCTTTTCCAAAAAAGTAACGAGCCTCATCAAGCATATAACCTCTATAATCTAAATTAGGCTTATCGGTAATACTAAGACAAGGAAGCTTCCAATCATCAGAAGCTACCAAAGCTTGACCAAAAAACTCGCGAGGAAGTAACTGTTTCAAAGTCTGAACAGCATAAAAGAACCCCACTGGTTGAGATGCCTTTACAGTAACACCCTCTTCCGTTACATCTAAAGCATAACCGTTTTCATCAATCGCATTATCTAATATAAAAGAAATATTATCTTGTGCTGAAGTATCGGCAGCTTTTACTTCAAGATTCACACCCGAAGTTTTGTTTAATTGTTCAGCAAAACCCTCCAATAATGTTTTAGTCGTATCGTCTCCTGTAGGATAAGTTATTGCCTTTAAGCTATTAACAAGTATTGTTTTATTATCAGCAAGCACCAACGAGGCAGGATAAGGAATAACATTTACTGATGTTTCCACATCAACCTCAGTACCTTTAGCATCAAAACGAATAGCATTGTTCTTTCCTCCATTATTAACGTGAGAAACTATTTCGCCAGTTGCCTCGTCTTGATTAACGTGCCCATACATAGTATCTCCATTGTACACTCTTAACACTCCGTTACTACCGCCCGTTACTGCAGCTCCAGTGTAAGCTTCGAGCTTAAACTTAGTGTCGTTAGTATTATTTGCTACAGCAAAGAAACGTCCTTTACTATTTGGTCCGACATTAGGTGTAAACATAATTTGACGACCGTCAGTGTTTACAATCTTAAAAAAGCCATTGCCGGCATCAACGAACTTCCACAACTGTTTGTTTTTAATAGCTGTTCGGTAACTAACCATAGAACTCAAATGCGTACCTTCGTCATTTGCGGCAGTAATCACATAATTTCCATTAGCATTTGTTTGTGGATAGCGAATAAAGTAATAATACTCGTTATCTCCATCGCTTAAACTTGGCATTGTTTGTGCTTCTGCATATCCCAAAGAAAGGATAAAACACATAAATAGGAATGCAATCTTCTTCATAAAATTTCTTTTAAAATTAATTATGTTTGTTGTTATTAACATTATAAGGTGCTAATGTAGGCAAATATAGTTTGTCGACCAAATTTTATCTTAAAGAACTATTAAACACAAACTAAAAAGACCCTAAAAGCAATAATTAAACAGGAAATAACGCAATAGCAGACATTGATATAATTGTAAAAGAGCGTTAATTAACATTTGACAAACGCCTTATTATATTGTATCTTTGTGTAAGCACAAAATCACAAACCCGCTAAGAATCACTTCCTTAGCGGGTTTTTTGTACTATATTTCCTACACTCGCAATGAGTTTTGGTTATTATCTCGGTGTTTTACTACTAAAAAAACAGTGAGTTTTCTTAAGAAGACACTGTCTTACTTAGAAAACTCACTGAGTTGTAGGAAAAAATCCTTATTAAACTAAAAACCACACAGTTTACAATAAACAACACTCGGTTAAAGATTGTAAAACGAGGTTAAAGTTGATTAGCAATCACACTGAACCGAGATTAAATTTCTATCGCCATAAGCATTATCTAATCGTGCTACATTTATCCAGAACTTGTTTTCTTTAATCCATTCTAACGGGAATGCTGCTTTTTCTCTTGAGTAAGAGTGTTTCCATTCATCGTTACAAATTTCATATTGTGGGTGTGGAGCATTTTTAAGCACGTTATCATCTTTATCTGCAACACCCTTAGCCACATCTTCTATTTCGGCACGAATAGTTAACATTGTTTCTACAAATCTATCTAATTCTGCCAAGCTTTCACTTTCTGTAGGTTCAATCATTAATGTTCCATGCACAGGGAATGATAATGTGGGCGCGTGAAATCCAAAGTCAATCAAACGTTTTGCAATATCAGTTTCATCTATACCTGCATACGCTTTCATATTTCTGCATTCAAGAATAAGTTCGTGACCTACTCGAGATTGTGCTCCTCTATACACTATACCATAAGCCTCGTCTAACTTTGCAGCAAGATAATTTGCATTAAGAATTGCGTAAGTAGTTGCCTTCTTTAATCCTGCAGCTCCCATCATACGGATATAACCATACGTAATAGCCAAAATACCTGCACTTCCATAAGGAGCTGCAGAAACTGTATTCAAACAAGAATCGTCTTTTATTGGGTGAGAAGGCAAATAAGGAATTAAGTGTTTGGCAACACAAATAGGACCTTCGCCAGGACCTCCGCCACCGTGTGGACTTGCAAATGTTTTGTGTAAGTTTAAGTGACAAACATCGGCTCCTATATATCCCGGATTTGTTAATCCTACTTGAGCATTCATATTTGCGCCGTCCATATAAACCTGCGCTCCATAACTATGAATTACTTCACACATCTCAGCGATAGTAGTTTCAAAAATACCGTGTGTAGAAGGATAAGTAATCATAAATGCTGCTAAATCGTCTTTATATTGTTCAGCTTTAGCCTTTAAGTCGTCTAAATCGGTATTACCATTTTCATCAAACTTAACAGTTACAGTAGTAAATCCCGCCTGAATAGCAGAAGCTGGGTTGGTTCCGTGAGCCGAACCAGGTATTAAAACTATATTACGGTTACCTTTTCCGTTAGCTTTAAGATATTCACGAATAGTCATAAGCCCAGCATACTCACCTGCGGCTCCCGAATTAGGCTGAAAGCTTACACCTGGCAATCCTGTTATTACTCCAAGATACGATGCTAAGTTTTCTATTAACTCTTTATACCCTTCCGTTTGGTCGGCAGGAGCATAAGGGTGAATGTTAGTAAAGTGAGGATCATTAAGCGGAAGCATCTCCGACGCTGCATTCAACTTCATAGTACACGAGCCCAAAGAAATCATTGAATGAGTTAATGATATATCTTTCACTTCTAAACGTTTGATATATCTCATCAATTCAGTTTCGGTATGATAAGAGTTAAATACTTTGTGAGTTAAATAAGTAGAAGTTCTAAGAAATTTATTATCGAAATAAACCTTAGTAGGAATATCCTGACTTAATACCTCTTCTTTGTTTTGAGCAGTCGAAAATATATAAAGCAATACGCCTATATCTTCAGTCATAGTAGTTTCGTCGACACTAATACCAACAGTAGAGTCGTCGATATATCTTAAATTAACTTTACAATCTAAGGCTGTATCTCTAAGAGTATTTATATTAGCATTAGAAGGAAGTTTTATTATTAAAGTATCGAAGAAGTTTTCATTTGTTTGAGTATATCCCATCTCTGTAAGCTTAACAGAAAGGAAACCTGCAAGCGAATGAACTCTTTCAGCTATATCTTTCAATCCTTGCGCTCCGTGATATACGGCATAGAAAGAAGCCATAGTAGCAAGAAGAGCCTGAGCAGTACAAATATTAGAAGTTGCTTTTTCTCTCTTAATATGTTGTTCACGAGTTTGAAGAGCCATTCTTAAAGCTTTCTTACCATAAGCATCTTTTGAAATACCAATAATACGACCAGGTATAGCTCTTTTATAATCGTCTTTAGTAGCAAAATAAGCGGCAGAAGGACCGCCGAAATACATAGGAGTACCAAATCTCTGTGAAGTACCAAAAACAACATCAGCCCCCCACTCTCCCGGAGGAGTTAAAATACATAAGCTTAACAAGTCGGCTGCAACTGCAAGTTTAACTCCGTTTGCATTAGCTTTTTGTGCAAATTCTTTATAGTCTTCGATAGAACCATCAGCATTAGGGTATTGAACAATAGCAGCAAACTCATTACCTGTAAAAGCATAAGTTTTGTAATTGCCAATAACCATTTTAATACCTTGAGGCTGAGTGCGAGTATTAAGCACTGCCAATGTAGGAGCGAATACTTTCTCGTCTACAAACAAAACATTGGCTCCGTTTTTAGCCTGCTCTCTACTTCTACTCTGATAAAACATATTTGCAGCTTCGGCAGCAGCAGTAGCCTCATCAAGTAACGAACAGTTAGCTAAGGGTAAGCCCGTAAGATCGCTCACCATTGTTTGGAAATTAAGAAGAGCCTCTAAGCGTCCTTGCGAAATTTCGGCTTGATAAGGAGTGTAAGAAGTATACCAAACTGGGTTTTCAAATACATTTCTTAATATAGCAGGAGGAGTGCAAGTATCATACCAACCCATACCTATGTAAGAAGTAAAGATTTCGTTTTTAGAAGCAACTTCGGCTATGTGTTCTCCATATTCGCGCTCATTCATCGCTTCAGGTAGTTCCAAGTCTTCTTTCAATAAAATATCTGAAGGGAAAGTTTCTTTTACAAGAGTTTCTAAACTATCAACACCAATCGCATCGGTCATAGTTTTCACTTCGCTTTCACTGATACCGATATGTCGGTTTACAAATTCATCTCGTTTCATTATTGTTATGTTTTTATGTTGTGTATTTTACTACGGTTATTGTAAATAAGGATTATTTTCTTTTTCGCTTTTTACTGTTGTTGCAGGCCCGTGACCAGGATAAACAATAGTATCATTAGGCAGGGTTAACAGTTTATCTTTTATTGAATGTATAAGAGTATCAAAATTTCCTTGCCACAAGTCTGTTCTTCCTATACTATAACGAAACAAAGCATCGCCCGTAAACACGCAATTATCTTTTTCGTTGTAGAACGACAAACTACCAGGCGAATGTCCGGGAGTAGAAAGAGCTTTTAGTTTTGTGTTTCCAAAAGAAATTATATCTCCATCATTTATAAACTGTTCGGCTTTTACTGGTTCGTAGTTCAAGCCTAAGCCAAAAGCTGTCGACTGCGCTCTTAATCCAGGCATCGAGTCTTCTATTTCGTTATACATAGGCTTCAAGCCATACTCTTTATACATATATATATTTCCCAATACGTGGTCGAAGTGAAGATGTGTATTCAGAATATATTTTAATTTCAGATTATGACACTCTATATATTCTTTCAGTTGGGCAAATTCTTTATCATCAGAGGCTCCACAATCTATGATTGCCGCTTCTTTCGTGTCATCGTAAATCAGATAAGTGTTTACAGATACTGGATTAAATTCAAATATTCTAATCTTCATTTTTGTTTATGTATATATAAGTGCGTACAAATATACAGAAAAAGAGGAATTATAAAGGAAGATATACAACTTTCTTTGTCTGAAAAAACTCTTCGGTAAAATAATCACTTAGTTCATATTCTACAACCTTGTTTTTGAACGGTTTTAGCTCGTTTTGCAAATCACCTCCTTTAAGACAAAGAATACCATTTGGTAAAGCATTGCTATTTTTCTTATCTATATTCTTCTTTGATAATTTCACCAAGTCGGGCAAAGGCATAACGGCACGACTAACCACAAAGTCGAAAGTACGTTTCTCGTCTTCTATTCTCGAATGAATACACTCCACGTTTTCGAGTTGTATCTCTTCTGCTATACTTTGCGCTACCATAACCTTTTTACCGATACTGTCTAACAACAAAAAGTTTGTATTAGGAAATAGTATAGCCAAAGGAATACCGGGAAATCCACCACCTGTACCAACATCAAGTATTGAAGTTGTGTCCTTAAAGTTTATAACTTTAGCAATACCTAAAGAGTGTAATATATGTTTTTCGTATAAGTTTTCAATATCCTTTCTTGATATTAGATTGATTTTACTGTTCCAATCTTTGTAAAGTTCATAAATAGCTGAAAACTGTTTCTCTTGTAAAGGAGAAAGTTCGGGGAAGTATTTTTTTATTAAATCCATATCAATAAGAAATAAGAGAAGAAATTGGAGAATCTAACACTACACAAAGAGAAAGCTCGTCATAAGACATAAACACAGAAGTAATTCCTATCATATTACCTGCTATTTCGCCCTCGTTGAAGTAGTAAGTTATTCCTTTGTCATTTAGAGAAAAGTTATTATTGGGTTTTATATCTTCGATGTTGTAACCTATATTTTCTAAGTCTTTTGCATCTTTAAGGTTATTCTCCTCAATAATTTTGTTTGTTAAAAGTAGAGATATAATTTCGGAGTATTTCTCTCCAGCAAAATCATTTTCAGTTATAATACAATTATCTGTCATACTATATGTATAACCGTATATACTTTTCGTGCTATGCGCTCCTCCCTCATACGAAAGAGTTTCGACTGTAAACGACACAATATTGTTTTGATTTAATGTAACCGTGTCTTTCACCTTTATATAATAGGTGTAACCTGTTTCGTCTTCATAACTATTCTCATCGCCGGTATTAGCTACATCAACTGCAAAATACTTAAACTTATTTACGTAATTCTCGTAGTATTGATCCACTGCTTTATCGGGATATTCGTTTGCATATACTTCACCTAACACAAGCTCCGTCATCACTTTAAGCAGACTCTTTACATCTTGTGTATTCTTCAGCGTATCAGGGAAAGTAAAATCTATATCGACATTACAACCAAACTTAGAATTTTCTATAAAATACGACTCTTTTTTCTGAACATTATCGAACACTACCGGTTCGCTAATAACTTTTGTTTTATATACGCAGCTCGAGCATATTACAATCAAGCTTAACATAAACACATAATAAAAATATTTCATCATATTGTTAGTTTATTGTTTTGTTTGAAAACGTAAAGTTAATACTATTAGTTCAAATAAAAAAATAAGCCTAACCACTCAAAAGTCTAAAATATTGCAGCTTTATTTAATATCAAGCCATTAGGAAGATAAGAATAAGAGGTTGAAATTGCGTTTACCATATCAAGGCGAATAACTGTATTCCCAATTGCTATTTTCTAATTCTTCTTGTGTTAATACTACTCTCTTTACAAACATCTGATTTTTGTATATTTCTTCCAAATCATAATTACGAATTGTTTCTTCCGTAAAAAAGAAAAGTGTTGTCACTTTCTCTTCATTTGAAAGATATGGCTTTTTTCTGATTCCTCCAACAGTCTGCTCAATTGTCTGATTAACATCTATAAGATCAAAAAATGCCAATAGTGTAATTAACGGTAGGCTATCTGAATGTCCATATTCATTATAAACGTAAATAGGTTCATCAGAGTTATTGTGAATATAAATTACTCCACGAGGAGGGTCATAAGTAAAAATACAACCACAAAACAAAAATACACAACTGATAAAAATTAAATTTTTCATACTTTAATTATAGTCTGTCTTATTTATGATTGTAATATAACTATGCCCATATTCACATGGACAAGCACACAGCAACATAGAGGTTGCGATTAGTAAAATGGCTGTTTTAATCTGTTTCATAATCTTTATGTTAATCTAATATTTAGCACACAAAATTGTAGAGTTAAAAAGGTGATTCTTCATACTTCATCCTTTTTGTTCCTGTTGGTTTCAAAATGACACACTTCTCTATTTTTTCTCCATTGTCATTGTGTAAGTCCAAAAGTAAATAAAGTTTATGTTCTATATCTACCGTTTTATATGTAATGTGCTCTGAATCCGTTGCTCGAAAACTCAAATGCAATAATTGTTTATCATTCTTGCCAAGTTGATAAACGAGAGAATCCGAAGATATTTCATATTTTAAAATTGCTGAGTCTGTTCGCAATTCCAAAGTAGAATTTTGATTGATAAAGATATTATTCTCTTTGTTGTTTGAAATTTCTAAATACAGGCTTAGAAAAAGAGACAAGCCGCCTGTTGTAATTGTACTGCCCTTAATGAATCGTACATCAACCGAATCTCTCAAACAAGAAGGTTGAGGATCTTCTATGGAATATATTATTCTTGGCGGATAGCACGAGGTCAAGGAACTTATTAGCAATATAAAAAGTATTATACGTTTCATTGTAAATTAAATTTAAGGAGTTATGTAAAACTATGATATGTGCACTCAATCACTTTCAACTTAATCTTATTATTAATTTTTTCAAATCTAAATTCATACGCCATAAAACTTTCATATTCAGGATGAATATTATACCCCATAATATAAATCCAAGTATCTTTTTCTTTGTATATAGTTGAGAAATAATATCTATCATCAATATATATATAATTTTTATAACGACGCCCCCATGAAGCAGGATCGAAGGTTATTTTTCTTGGTGCTAAGTCTTTTTCAACATCAAGACTCTTAAGCAATAGCTCATAAGGATGGGATAATAATTTATCTATAGACCTAGTGAATGCTACTGTTGACATATACTTCTGTCGATAATGAGAGTCAGAAGGCATAGTCTCCATATTTAGAAAATCAGGAGAGCACATTGTAAATCCATTATCAAGTATTGATGCCAAAGACACTGTATCTCTCTCCAATAGTGCAGTTCTAAAAGTATTCCAAAACGCAATAAACTCCAAAGTATCAATAGATTCCTTTGGTTGTTCCAGAAATTGATTAATTTCTAAACTCTTATCATTTAACACTGGGTATGCTCCCAAACCCATTAATGATACAACTATAATTATTATTGATAAAAACGACTTCATATTCTATATATTAATATCAAAATCATAATGCATACTCACAACTCCAGATGTTTTCAACATTGTAGGGAAGCCTCTATTGTCGTAAGCAAATCTGTTATACATATGGAACTTTACGAAAATCAATTCCTGTATCTAGTTTCCGTTTTTGCATCATCTTTTTCATTGTATCAGATACCATAATTCCATTGATACGAGCTTGTGAGTTAAAGAAATCCAAGTCTTTAGCTTTTTCATAATCAATCCATGGTTTAGCAATACCACCACCAATCCATACCGAATTATCTTTATCAATAACATCAAATATAATTCGAAAATGGATTAAATAATAAATCCGACTTCCATACTCTTCACTTTTCACTCGAATGGGATAAAAATCTAATGGATAATTTTTCGGGACAACTTCTTGAATTAAATTTTTCAATTCCTCATTAACAAAATTAGCTGTTGTATTTGAATTCATAAAAGGAAGATAAATCCCTTTATCCACGGTAAATTCCATATTTTCCCAATTTTCAACAGGCAAAACTTCAACTCCAAATCGGGTATCTGTTCCTTTAGGTGCTATAAGAACACCATGGTTTCTATTATACTTTAGAATAAATCTATAAAATTGTTTCTGTTTCATAATCTTTATTACCCCACCTCACATTTCATTAATCAGCACATTGTCAACCTTTGAGAACATTCTATTTTATTAAGCTTTATTGTCCCGTCTTCCCTTTTAATAAAAATCAATTCAATATATTCTATATATATAGAATGTTCATTATCAATTGAAAATCCCATAGAGAATACAACTATACCTTCTTTTTTGAAATCAGTACTAACTGAATAAGATTTATCATCTACAACAATATCACATTGATATTTCTTTTCGAAATTAAAACTTTCAGAATACAAATCTTCTTTCAGATTATACCGTTCTAATAGTCCTTTGAATACAGGGATAAACAGATCATTCCAATGTTTTATTAAATACTGGTTAGTTATTTTTTTATTAGGAGAAAATCCTCCATAATTTTTGTCATAATAAGGACCATACGAAAAACAATCTCCCCAAAGTTGAAGTTCAATCATAGATGTTAATGCGGCTTCATCTATATTTAACGCTGCAACACGAAAGCTATTCCAGAACTCCATATATTCCAATGTATCAATAGGAACAATAGTTTCTTCTTGCTTTACATTAGCAAAAGAGATATTAGTAATGAAAATAAATAAAATTATCAATAAAGTTTTCATCTTATAGGATATTTGAAGTTATTGTCAAAAGTCTATTAACGCTGCTAAGGTAGTGAATCGTTATGATGTTTCCATAAATTCCTGTCAACTATTTAATTATCTTCTGCAATATACTTATCCATTGACTTGATAAAAGAATTAATTTCTTCGCTTTTGTACTTGTCAATACAATTCATAATTATTGCTTTTGTATTTCCTAAATCGTCATGAGGTGATGCTTTTATATTTTCTACAAACTCTATAGCATAATCTTTAACCTCTTTGAATGCCTCTGGGGCATAACTTGAGATATCAAAGTAAACAGCTTGAGAGCTGTCTAATTCTTCAATATTCTTCTCCTTAAACCCATAGGTTATACATACACAAAGAAAATAATCTTTTAGTAACTCTCTATTGAAGATTAAATCTTCTCTTACAAGCTCTCCAGTCTTAAACTCTTTTAATGCAATATCTTTATTATGCTGATACTTTGCTGAACATCCAACTTGCATTATTATAAATAATATAGCTATATATTTACACATGACTTTTAGTAGTTTATAAAAATTACTTTTTTGCATTGCTTGTACTTTTTAGGCTTATTGTAGTTATTCGTGCTAATCAACAAACATACGAAATTCCTCATCGAAATCAAACATTTTTCTATATTTATTGAACAAACAGCCGAAAATACCCTAATCAGTGTGCTTCGCACAAGTTAAAAGTTGGCGCAAAGCAACTCTAATCTGCTTTGCGTAAACACTTCAACATAATCCATTTCATACTTTGAAACGAATTGTTTCATACAATTAAAACAATCTGTTTCGCACTTCGACATAATTTGTTTCCTTGGGTGAAACTACTTGTTTCATATAGGTGAAACACCTTGTTTCATACTATTAAAACTACTCGTTTCAAACGGTTGAAATAGAACTAAGAACTAAGAGCTGGCGCAAAGCGTAAGCTCGCAAGCTCGCAGATAAAAACTAAAAGATAAAAGATAAAAGATAAAAGTTTACGCGAAGCGACTCTAATAACCTGAGTTTCGTTTAAGAAATTGGTTAAAAAAGTTGGTAAGTACGCCTTAAATTTGTATCTTTAAGTCTGAAAAACAACATAATACACAATTTAATGAGCCTACTTACCGAAGACAAAATTACAGAAATTTTCTGTGCTGCCGATGAATTTTGCAAAGAATATGCAGAAGTGATTAAAGAAAAACGTATTTTACCTTCGACAGAAGGTAAGAAAAAGCGTAATCGTTCACACGAAATGTCCGATAGCGAAATAATGACAATATTGATGCTTTATCACTTCGGAAATTTCAAGAATTTCAAATCGTTCTATTTGCTTTACATCGGAGGAACTCTACGCAAAGAGTTTCCCAAACAACTATCTTACTGCCGATTTATATCTATTCAACATAAAGTATTTGTACCAATGGTTCTTTTTCTGAATCTGGTTTGCTTCGGTCAATGTACTGGAATTACTTTTGTTGACAGCACTAAGATAAGCGTCTGCCACAACAAGCG
>JARXWK010000019.1 GCA_029916745.1 Dysgonomonadaceae bacterium PH5-43
AGTCCTTTCGCTTACCAATGGGTATGCTGTGGACTTAAATGAGAATACGAAGAATATGAATATACAATAACTTAAACGAAACTCAGGTTATTAGGAGATGGGGACATGGATTATATTTTGTATTTAAAACGAATAGTTAAGCGAATAAATAATGTTAAATTCTTAGGCTTTCAAGACCCTATGCCTTTCTATCAATCTGCTTCTGTTCTATGTATGACTTCTAATTATGAAGGTTGGGGAATGGTATTAACTGAATCTATGCAGTTTGGTGTAGTTCCAATTGCTTTTAATTCTTCAGGTGCATTTATAGATATTATTAATAATGAAAAAAATGGGATTTTAATTTCACCTTTTAATATGGCTCAATATAAAAAACAGCTTTGTAATTTGCTTGATAATAATTCTTTACGATTGGAAATGTCAATGAATGCACAAGAAGATATTAAAAAATATTCAGTAAAAAACATAGTTGATTCTTGGGAGATTATTTTGAAGTAGATAATGTTTTGAATAAAATTATTATCTCATACAGAAAGAGAATAAAATTTTAATTTTCTTTCTTGTAAAAAGATAGAATGTTGGGCTATGTGAAAAAAAAGCTAATCATCACACTAACCCTTCCGACTAACCACTTTATTGTATATAACCAAAGCAACGGCAGAAACTATTCCTATTCCTACGAATACATACCAAAGATAATGGGCGTGTTCGGTTGCTGCGGTGTATTCTAACGACTCTCTGCCTCCAATAAAGTTTTTGGGGTCTGGACAAAACTTTTCTAATAAAGCGCCACCTGCTATAAACGCAATTATAGACGATAGGAAAGAGTGAAGATGACTAAATCCTAAATATAAACCTTCTTCTCCTTTGGGCGATTGTAAAGAGAAATATTCTAAAAAGCGAGGAGAGATAAAACATTCGGCTAAGGCTTGGAATACTATTCCTATTATCATCATAAATGCTACTGGGTGTAAACCTAATATGTAACTGTCGCCAATAACATTTCCCATACTCATAATAAGAGCCGATAACGGTATTATAAACATTCCTATAGTCATTGAAGTAATAGCCTTCTTGTTTCTCATAAATGATGTAACTAAGTTAACGCATAGAAATACTATGAAAGGATTAACGTTGGCATACCAACCTGGAGAAGCTCCTTCGCCAACCATACGCAACACATACTTAGGCATAGATGCATATAACTGTTGTTGCACAACCCAAAAACCGCTAACAATTATTATCAAAGCTATAAGTTTTCCATTGCAACACACTTTAATTAAAGCTTGCCATATTTCTTTGAAACTCTTTCCCCTTCCTTGTGTTTGTACCGATTTGTAGAAGAAATAAACAGCAATAAGAGCAGCAAGTGTCATAAATGCAGAAAAATAATTCAGATAAACCAAACCACTATCACCTAAAGCTTTTCTTAAAGGGTCTACCACTGTTTTTCCCGTAAAGGCTCCTATGTTTACCATCATATAGAAAACCGCATAACCGCGAGCTCTATTACTTTCTGATGTTTCGCGAGCAACAGTTCCCGAGATAACTGCTTTGATAAACGAACCGCCAATTACTATTAATAATAAAACAGGAGCAATAGTCCAACGAAGCGAACTTTTTTCTAAACCCGAGAATACTGTTTCGGTATCGTATGTAACAAAGCTTGTGTTTTTAAGGTATTCCGAAAAAGCACTGCCCGTACCATCTCCGAAACCATAGCTTACAAGTCCGGCACTTTCTAATAAGGTAGGTAGTATTCCTAATCCCGCATATCCTATTGTTAATAGAGAAAAAGCTAAAATTATAGCTGAGCGAAAACCTATTTTATCGGCATAAGCTCCTGAGAACGTGGGTAATAGATATAGTAAGGCAGAGAATATACCAGATATGATACCGGCTTCTATGTCTGAAAATCCCCAAATGTTAGAAAGATATATGGTTAATACAATAAATACGGCATAGTAAGCCAGGCGTTCTAATAGTTCTACGGTGTTGGCAACCCAAAAAGCTTGAGTAAAACCTTTGATACTTCCTAAAAATCCCTTCTTCTCTTCTTGTTCTGTTTGTGTTGCCATATTTAGATAATTCTTTTAATTTAGCAAAAGTAGTTACAATATCAATAAGTTACAAATTTTAATAACATTGATATTTAAGAGTTGCAGAAGTAATGTCAAAGTCTTAACTTTGCAGAATGACTCCATATTTACAAATAGACAATCTTACAAAATCGTTTGGTGATTTAATTTTGTTTCAAGATATTTCTTTCGGTGTTGCCGAAGGAGACAGAATAGGGCTGATAGCCAAAAACGGAACAGGTAAAACAACTCTCCTTAATATTATAGCAGGAAAAGAAGATTATGATGCTGGGAATATTGTTTTTAGAAGAGACTTGCGTATAGGTTATTTAAACCAAAATCCAGAATATCCTTCCGAGATTACTGTTTTGCAAGCTTGCGCTAACTCTGGCAACGAGTTACGAGCTAAACAAATTCTTACTAAACTGAAGATTACTAATCTTGAACAAAAAATAGGAGAGTTATCAGGTGGACAATTAAAGCGAGTTGCTTTAGCTGAAGTATTGATTACTGAACCAGATTTTTTAATCCTTGATGAACCGACCAATCATCTTGATTTAGAGATGACCGAATGGCTCGAAGGTTATCTTTCGCGCTCAAACATTACCCTTCTTATGGTTACTCACGACCGATATTTCTTAGATCGTGTTTGTAACGAAATTATCGAAATTGAAAATAAAGAACTTTTTCAGTATAAAGGTAACTACAACTATTACTTAGAGAAAAGACAAGAGAGGTTAGATGCTCGTAGCACCGAACTTGATAGAGCAAATAATTTGTTTAAGAAAGAGTTAGAATGGATGCGTCGTCAGCCTCAGGCAAGAGCAACGAAAGCTAAATCTCGTATCGATTCTTTTTACGAACTCGAAAAGAAAGTGCAGCAAGAAAAAGCTCAAGGTAATGTTAAGTTAGCCGTAAACTCTTCCTATATAGGTAACAAAATATTTGAAGCAAAAAGTGTTTATAAAAGTTTCGACAACCTTAAGATATTAGAAAATTTCAACTACACATTTTCTCGTTACGAAAAGATGGGAATTGTAGGTAACAATGGAACAGGAAAATCTACCTTTATAAAACTGCTGGTAGGAGAGGTACAGCCCGATAAAGGAGCTTTCGATATAGGAGAAACCGTTAAGTTTGGATATTATAGTCAAGATGGATTGCAGTTTGATGAACAAATGAAAGTTATAGATGCAGTGCGAGATATTGCCGAAGTTATAGACTTAGGAGGAGGAAATCAGCTTACGGCTTCGCAGTTTTTGCAGCATTTTTTATTTAAGCCCGAAAAACAATACGATTATATACACAAACTTAGTGGAGGTGAAAAGCGCAGACTTTATTTGTGTACAGTGTTGATTAAAAACCCTAACTTCCTTATTCTCGACGAGCCTACTAACGACCTCGATATTGTAACTCTTAATGTATTGGAAGAGTATCTTGCTTCGTTTAAGGGTTGTGTTATTGTAGTATCGCACGATAGATATTTTATGGATAAAGTCGTCGACCACCTTCTTGTATTCAAAGGTAATGGAGAGGTAAAAGACTTTCCGGGTAACTATACTATTTATCGCGATTGGAAAGACGAGCAAGAGAAAGAAACGGTTAAAAAAGAAAAAGAAGTACAAGACAAACGTAACATAAAAAAAACTTCGGAGAAAACGAAACTTACTTTCAAAGAGAAAAGAGAGCTTGAATGTTTAGAACAAGAAATAGCCGACTTGGAGGAAGAGCAAACTAAACTTGAAAAAGAATTATCTTCGGGAACTTTATCTAATGATGATTTGGTTTTGAAGTCGCAACGCATTAGTGAAATTATAGAGTTGTTGGACGAAAAATCGCTCCGCTGGCTCGAATTGTCGGATATATAGAGTGTTTGTTTTAACCTCATTTTAGGATATTTAACTACATACGTTAATATGCAAACTATGGCGTTTAGATACCCTCAAAGACATTTTCCGAATACTTAGTGCGCTAAAGAAAAAACACAGTGAGATATTTTAAAAACTCGGTGTATTTTACCTTGAAACTTACCGAATTTGTATAGAAACTTACCGAGTTTTCCCTCATATAACAGTATAAAAAAACTGCTGAGAACTATCTCTCAGCAGTTTTTACTTTTTGCTTATGCAAATATACAAAATAAAAAGGCGTTTGTCAAGTGCCTGTTAACATTCGTTTAAGCTTTCGAGTAAGCGAATTAACTCTTACACCAGTTCTCCGAATAGAGTTGCTGCCGTAGCATCGTGTACTTTCACATTAACGGTGTCGCCAACACGATGAGTTCCTTTGTTAAAAATAACAACCTTATTTTGAGATGTCCTTCCAAACAGTTGCTCTTTCGAACGCTTAGAGAACCCTTCAACTAAAACATCGAAAGTTTTACCAATATCCCTTTTGTTACTTTCTAACGATAGTTCTAATTGTAGAGCAATAATCTCTTCTAAGCGACGAATCTTAACTTCTTCGGGTATATTATCGGGCATATTTTTAGATGCAAACGTGCCCGGACGCTCCGAATACTTAAACATAAATGCCGAATCAAAGCCAACTTCACGCATTAGCGATAGAGTTTCTTGATGGTCTTCCTCTGTTTCGGAATGAAATCCACAAAATAAGTCGGTCGAGATACCAGCTTCTGGTATAATTCTTTTGATGGCAGCTATTCGGTCGAGGTACCATTCTCTTGTATACTTCCTGTTCATAGCCTTAAGCACAGCCGAACTTCCCGATTGAGCAGGCAAATGTATTTGTTTGCAAATGTTTTTGTGTTTAGATATAGCGTGTAGAATTTCATCGCTCATATCTTTAGGGTGCGATGTGGTAAATCTAACTCTCATATTAGGTGCGGTTTCGGCAACCATTTCCAGTAAGCGTGGGAAATCGATAGTCTCGTTTTCTTTTTTAAAAGAGTAAGAGTTTACATTTTGTCCTAAAAGAATCACTTCTTTATAGCCTTCGTTTTTAAGAGCCAACAGTTCATTTAAGATGCTTTCAGGCTCTCGACTTCGTTCTCGTCCTCTTGTGTAAGGCACTATACAGTAAGAGCAGAAGTTGTTACAGCCTCTCATTATAGAAATGTAACCCGAAATTTTCACCCCCGAAACCTTTAGAGGAATCACATCTTTATATGTTTCGGTTGTCGAAAGCTCTACGTTTATCGCTTTCTCGCCATTTTCGACACTACCTATAAGATTAGGTAAATCTAAATAAGAGTCAGGACCAACAACCAGGTCTACTTTGTGCTCTGCTATTAGTTCGTCTTTAACTCTTTCTGCCATACAACCCAAAACACCAATAATAAGATGTTTCTTTTTCTTCTTTAAAGATTGAAAATATTGCAATCTTGATAAAACTTTTTGTTCGGCATTGTCTCTTATCGAACAAGTATTTACAAAAATAACGTCGGCTTCACCAATTTCTTCTGTCGGTTCGAAGCCGTCCATCTTCATAATTGCTAAAATTACTTCACTATCGGCTACATTCATTTGGCAACCGTAAGTTTCGATAAATAATTTGCGTAATTCGCTGTGAGTTACAGATTTAAAGTCTGTTTCTTGTCTCATTTTTCTTCTGTTTATTATATTATTAAAAAGGACTTTTAGTCCGTTAACTATTTTTAACGCCACAAAATTACTATTTTTTCTTCAAATAGTTTGCAGGTATCAAAAAAAGCTTTACCTTTGCATTATAAAAATATAAAATTTTTTCATAGTTAAGGTTTTGGTTAAATGGGTTTAGGGCAGTTGTGAAACTGTCCTAAACTATTTTAAAGCATTTTATAACCAATAATACTTGACTTCTCATTTATTTTCTTTACTTTTGAGCTACAAATACATATAGTTTATGAACGAAGGAGATTTAATAACGCTAATATTAATAGTAGGCTCAATAGTTTACTCTATAATAAAAGGAGTAGTGAAGTCGAAGCCCGCCGAAGACTTGTCGAAAACCACCTTGCCAGGAGTTAAAGAAGTTGATAAACCTATGGTGTTTGACGTGTATGACGAGATAGAAGAACAAGAAGAGCCAATAAAAATAAGTAGTCGAGAGTCTAAATTAGAACGAGCGGTTACACAAAGAACTAAAACAACAAAATCTTCCCCAAATACAAACATCTTAGAAGAAGATACAGATACACAATCGTCGATTATTGACTTAGGAGATATTGACGAACTTAAAAAGGGTATCATTTATGCTGAAATATTGAATAGAAAAGAGCCTTTTTAATAAGTATTAGGTTTTATATTCAACATAAAAAATGTATCTTTGCGAGGTTTTTAATAATTATTTAACCTCGTTTTAATATCATAATTGCAATGGCGTATAAAAGAATGACTGCCGAAGAGGCTGCAAGTTTCATCAACAATGATGATTTAATTGGTTTTAGCGGTTTTACTGCCGCTGGTTGTCCAAAAGTAATTACTACTGCTTTAGCTAAGAAAGCTGAAGAAGAGCACGCAAAAGGAAATCCCTTTAAAGTAGGTATATATACAGGAGCATCTACAGGCGACTCTATAGATGGAGTTTTGTCTCGTGCTCATGCTATTAAGTTTAGAACTCCTTATCAGTCGAATAAAGATATGCGCACCGAACTAAATTCTCACGGAGCACATTATTTCGACCTTCACTTATCAGAACTTCCACAGTATTTACGTTATGGTTTTCTTCCTAAACCTAAATATGCGATAATAGAAGCTTGCGATATTACCGACGATGGGAAAATATATCTTACATCGGCGGTTGGTATTATTCCTACAGCAGCGCGTTTGGCTGACAAAATATTTGTTGAATTAAATGCTTATCACCCTAAAGAGTTGGCAGGAATGCACGATATTTATGAACCAGCAGACCCACCTCTTCGTAGAGAAATTCCGGTTTATAGCGCAAGCGATAGGATAGGAGTGCCTTATCTTCAAGTAGATCCTTCTAAAATAGTAGGAATTGTAGAAACTAATCTTCCTAATGAGGTGGGAGGTTTTACTCCTTCAGATGATGTTACTAATAAAATTGGTGAGAATGTTGCTGCATTTTTATCTTCTGAAATAAAAGCAGGACGTATACCAACAACATTCCTTCCTGTGCAATCGGGAGTAGGCAATATAGCAAATGCGGTTCTCGGAGCAATGGGAGCAAATGAAGATATTCCTCCTTTTGAAGTGTATACTGAGGTAATACAAGATGCTGTGATAGATTTAATGAAAGAAGGAAATGTTAAGTTTGCTTCGGGTTGTTCTTTAACGTTAAGTACTCCTGCGTTAGAAAATGTGTATAATAACTTAGATTTCTTCAAAGAAAAAATAGTATTACGTCCTCAAGAAATATCTAACAATCCAGAGGTTGCACGTCGTTTAGGTTTAATATCAATAAACACAGCATTAGAAGCAGATATTTTTGGTAATATAAATTCAACACACGTTGTGGGAACTAAGATGATGAATGGTATTGGAGGTTCGGGAGATTTTTGTCGTAACTCTTATCTTTCTATCTTTACTACACCATCAACTGCTAAGGGTGGTAAAATATCGGCAATAGTTCCTATGGTATCTCACTTGGATCATAGCGAGCACTCGGTTAAGATTTTAATAACAGAGTATGGAGTTGCCGACTTAAGAGGTTTATCGCCAATACAAAGAGCTGAAACAATTATCGAAAACTGTGTAGACCCAATGTATAAGGACGCGTTAAGAAAATATCTTAATTTAGGACAGAAAGGACATACACCTCAGAATATGGCTGCGGCATTGTCTTTCCACGTTGCATTCAATAAAACTGGCGATATGCGAGATGTTGATTGGTCGGAGTTTGAGTAAAATAACGTCCCCATTATATAACAAGACCGTCAATCATTTAACTGATTGACGGTCTTTTTTTTGTATATTTATTGAAAATATGTTTTAGAATATAAATTTTTTCTTTGTGTTATACTAAAAAAATCAGATCTTTGCTCTTGAACCTAAAACAATCTTTTTCCTTTTCAAAATGCTAATATCTATTAGAGATTAAGCATAGGTCCTCAGAAATGGGGACCTTTTTTGTTCCTATTGAGTTTTATTGTAGAGCCCCCTTGTCGTTGTTAGTAGAAAGGCGAGTTGCTTCTTAGTAGATACCCCCTGTCGCTCTTAGTAGATACCCCTCCTCTCTCTTAGTAGAGACCCGATGCCGCTCTTTATAGAACCGCCTAATCTCTCTTAGTAGAACCACCCCGTCGTTCTTAGTAGATACCCCTCGCCTTTCTACTAAGAGAGGGAAGGGGTCTCTTAGTAGAGAGACGACCCTAAGTGAAGCTTTGCATTTTTTAGAACTAAGAACTAAGAGTGAAGAACTAAGAATTGGCGCGAAGCGACAAGTGAGCAAGCTCGTAGTTAAAAACTAAAAGATAAAAGTTAAGACACCCAAAGGGTGAAAATTCCATAGCCGTATGGCGAGCGAAGCGTTGCCTACGGGGACAGAGTGAAGAACTAAGAACTGGCGCGAAGCGACAAGCGAGCAAGCTCTAAAAGATAAAAGTTAGGATATATGGATATAAAAAAAGAGGGAGCGTTGCCGCTCCCTCTCTATTATTTATTCTTTTGTTATTACTTAGAAGTTTACGTAGAAACCAAAAGAAATGTTGTTAGTTAGGTTTAATCCGAAACCGTCTTTAGCATTAAGATACTTGTCATTGTAACCTAAGAAACCAAATTTAGCAACTAAGCTGAATTTTTCTGTTAAGCTAACAGCAACACCTGGTTGTAATCCAATGTTGAAACCTGTTTCGTCGTTATCTTGATCCTTGTAAGAAAAACCGAAACCACCATCAACAAATAAACTTAATCTGTCTTGGTTGAAATAAGTGTAACGAGCGTAAGGGCTTGCTGCGAAAGTAGCAACACCAACAGCATCTTCGTTGAAATAACCAAGTTCAAGTCCTACAGACCATTTTTCGTTCAAGTTGTAACCAACTTCAGGAGCGATAAAGAATGCTGTTTCGTCAGCATCGTCATCATTCCAAAATCCTAAACTACCACCAGCATAAAACTGAGCACTTGCTGTTAAGCTAACTAAAGCTACAGCCATAAGTAAAAATACTTTCTTCATTGTTTAATTATTTAATTAGTTAATAATTATTTTCTCAGATTTTACTCTGAGAAAAGCTTAATTCATCGACAAAGTTATTGTTAATATTGAATTTAACAAATAATTTTAACAAATAAATTCATTAATCTACAATTAGGTTTTTACCTGTCATCTCACTTGGTTGAGCTAACCCTATGATATGCAATAGAGAAGGAGCAACATCGGCAAGCTTTCCGTCTATAACTTTTGCATCTTTATTTTCCGATACAAATACAAAAGGAACAGGGTTAAGAGAGTGAGCTGTGTTCGGACTTCCATCTTCGTTCATTGCATTATCGGCGTTACCGTGGTCGGCAATAATAATAGATTCGTATCCGTTAGCTTTTGCTGCTTCTATAGTATCTTTCAAACAAGAGTCTACGGCTTTAACAGCTTTTTCTATAGCTTCGTATATACCAGTGTGTCCTACCATATCTCCGTTAGCGTAGTTTACAACAATAAAATCGAACTTTTGAGAGTTGATAGCTTCAACTAATTTATCTTTTACTTCGTAAGCCGACATTTCGGGTTGAAGGTCGTAAGTTGCAACCTTTGGAGATGAAACTAATATACGTTCTTCTCCTTTATATGGTTCTTCTCTACCTCCATTGAAGAAGAAGGTAACGTGAGCATATTTTTCTGTTTCTGCAATGTGTAGCTGACTTTTATCAAGATTAGAAAGATATTCTCCTAAAGTATTTTCTACATTTTCTTTATCGAATATAACCGTAACATCTTTGTATGTTGGGTCGTAAGGAGTCATTGTGAAATACTGAAGGTTGGCAACAGTATGCATTCCTTCTTCAGGCATATCTTGTTGTGTAAGCACCACTGTAAGTTCTTTAGCTCTATCGTTTCTGTAGTTAAAGAATATAACAACGTCTCCTTCTTCTATTGTTGCAACAGGTTTATTGTCTTTTACGCAAACAATAGGTTTAATAAATTCGTCGGTTACACCGTTGTTGTACGATTCTTCTATAGCCGCTACAGGGTTGGTAGTAGGAGTGCCTGTGCCATTAACTAATAAATCGTAAGCTTCTTTTACTCTTTCCCAACGTTTATCTCTATCCATTGCATAATAACGACCAACGATAGAAGCTATTTCACCTGTTGTTTCCTTAAGATGCTCTTCTAATTGTTTAATAAAACCTGCACCGCTCTTAGGGTCGGTATCTCTACCGTCCATAAAACAATGAACGTAAGTTTTATCAACTCCGTAAGTTTTGCTAATATCTGTTAGTTTGAAAAGGTGTTCTAAAGAACTATGTACACCACCATCAGAAACTAATCCCATAAGGTGTATCTTTTTGTTGTTATCTTTAGCGTAAGAATAAGCTTTCTTTATAGCAGGGTTTTCTAATATTGAATTGTCGCGAGCAGCAATATTAATCTTTACCAAATCTTGATAAACTACACGTCCTGCACCAATGTTTAAGTGTCCAACTTCTGAATTTCCCATTTGTCCATCGGGTAATCCTACGTTTTCACCCGAAGCCTGAAGCTCAGAATATGGATATGTTTTAAGAAGATAATCCCAATAAGGAGTTTCAGTTTGAGAGATTACATCTCTTTTTGTTTTGTCGCCAAATCCCCAACCATCGAGGATAACTAATAATGCTTTTTTATTTGCCATGATTATATTATTATTATATTTTTAAGCTTGCAAAATTACAAATTCTTATTAAAAATCTATTTAAGTTTTATGTGAATGTTTATTGTTATTGAATTTCTCTTACCGCTTTCAATAAAGGTTCAACAGAAAGAGGTTCGCCTGTAGCTTGAATCATCCATTGATTAGGAGTAAGTCGTCCTAATCTAAAAATTCTATCTATTTCTGTTGCAAAATCCCGTCCATTGAAATATTGCTCTAACTGAAATTCTATTATTTGTCCGAAAGAGTAAGCCGAAAGATAAAGCGGATAGCTAAGCATATGAGAATAAATGCCTAAAACAATTTCATCTTTAACACCAAATATAGGAGCGTAGTATTCGTTCCATATTTCTTTAGCTAAGCTTATTGTTGTTTCTTTTAACTGTTCTGGAGTTGCATCAGGGTTTGCATATAACCATTTCCAAACAGATATGTCAAGAAGAGATACTCCCGCTATTTCGTATAACTGCCAAGCCTTATCAAGAATATCCATAGCATCTTTTTCGGGATTACTATTTTGTATGCCTAATATATCCAAATCTCTTTTTTGAAAAGCAAATGCCAAGGCTTCAGTAAAGGCAGTGTTAGGAACGCCGTTTAGCATATAATAATCTACATCGTATAAAGATATAGTTTGTTCAACGTTATGTCCGAACTCGTGAACAGCAATGTTGTACCCTTTGTAGTCCATTCCGCCTTCAGGAATACGAGTGCGTAGGTGAGCTTTTTGTCCTTTCATAACTCCACCCCAAGCGTGTCCTGAGCCACGAGCTGCGTCAACTTCTATTCTGTCGGTAAGATATTTAGCTCTATCTTTATTAAAGCCAAGTTTGATAAGCATATTAGGTAAATCTTTTTCCATAGCTTCTGCATTCGGGTATAATTTACGAGTTTGTTCGCTTAATTTAGCTTCATCTAAATTGCTTCTTGGCTTAAATCCGTCATACCATATATCAAAAGCTTGTAAGTCGCGACCTAAATTGGCTTTAATTTTTTCTGCAACAAGTTTAAGTTCGGGGGCTGAAACGTATTGTTTTAGAAGTTCTTCGGTAACATCTAAAGAAATTTCCATTTCTTCGTTAAACTTTCTGTTGATATAAGTATTGCCTGTGTATGTGTCCATAGCTTTTAATGCCTTGAATACATTTAACAAAGTAGCGTATCTTTTGTTGTTTTCTTTGTTGTAAGTTATAGGTTCTCCATTGCTAAAAACTTCGTTGGTAAACGGATTCCAATCATAATCTCCAGAATTAATAACAACCTCTGGAATGTCTTGAGTAATAATGTTTTTCATTACTTCATAGATTGTCAGTTGTTTTGTGAAGTTTTTCTCCCCTCTGCTGTAGTTAGCTTTTATTTCATCACGTAGGTTCCAATGCGAAAGAAGAATCATATTTTCGGGAAATAACTTTTCTCCGTCTTTATTAATAAGGTGTCCTGCATATACATTATAATCTGCAATATACATATCCGCATCGTTGCTTGCTTTAGAATAGTTTTGTTTTATCTCGGCAGGTATTCTTGAAGTAAATATATCGCCTAAGCGAGAGTATGCCCACTGTAATCTGTCGTTTCCGAAGTTTTCTTTCTCTTCTAAAGAATATTCGGGATAATTAAGAGCTATAACAAAAGCTATTTTATTGTTGTATAAGTCGTCGCTAAGGTGAGTTGACGGATTATAAGCCGAAAACATTTCATCAATATTAGTTAAAGCACCAGTAGCCTCTTGAACATTTTTTTGAAGTTGTAGTGTTATCTCATTGTTATGACCATATATAGCTTCTAAGTAATCACTTATTTTTAAGAAGGTAGTTTCTTTAAGCTTTTCATCTGCTATGTAGTTTTGTTCGCAAAAGCTAATAAAATCTGTTTCGTTACCATCAGTTGCTTGCCAAAGACGTGCAATCTGCTTAACGCCTTTCTCTATTAACGCCTTATTTTGAGGATATTTTTCAACTAAACTATTAATAACAGTATCTACATTGTTGGTTGATATACCAACGGGGTTTTGTTCGCTTGAGCAAGACATAACAAGCACAGTAATTAGAAATAAATAAATAATCTTTCTCATAATAAATTGTTGTTTAATTTAGTTTTCGCCATTCCTTTTAAGAAGAGAATCTAATAAAGTAATTGCTGCCATAGCTTCAACTATAGGTACAGCACGAGGAAGCACACAAGGGTCGTGTCTTCCATTTACTTTTAATTCTATATTATTACCATCTTTATCGATGGTTGGTTGAGTTTGCAATATAGTTGCCACAGGCTTAAAGGCTACTCTAAAGTAAATATCTTCACCATTAGATATACCTCCTTGTATTCCTCCCGAATAATTAGTTAGAGTAGAGATTTTACCTTTTTCGTTTTTATAAAATATATCGTTAACCTGTGAACCTCTTTGTGATATTTCATCGAATCCCATTCCGTAATCGAATCCTTTTGCTGCATTTATACTCATCATAGCAGAAGCTAAAGTTGCGCTTAATCGTCCGAAAACAGGATTTCCTAAACCTACGGGTACTCCTTTACAAACGCACGAAACAACTCCACCTATGGTGTCGCCTTCAGCTTTTACTTCTTTTATGAGATTAATCATTTGTTCGGCTGTTTCGAGGTGAGGACAGCGAACGGCAGTGTTTTCTGTATTTTCTAAGTTAAGTTCTTTGTAGCTGGTTTCAAGTTTGATGTTTCCCACTTGCGAAACATAAGCATTAATCGATACTCCATACTGTTTCAACACCAACTTTGCAATAGCACCAGCAACTACACGAGCAATCGTTTCTCGTGCCGAAGAGCGACCGCCGCCTCGATGATCTCTATGTCCGTATTTTTGTTGATAAGTATAATCGGCGTGAGATGGTCTGAACGCATTGCGAAGATTTTCATAATCAGACGAATGTTGATTGGTATTACGCACGATAAAACCTATTGGAGTTCCTGTAGTTTTACCCTCAAAAATACCTGAAAGAAATTCTACTTTATCAGATTCTTTACGAGAAGTAGTAAGCTCAGACTGTCCTGGTTTTCTTCTATCTAATTCTTTCTGTATAAATTCAAAATCCAAAGAAACATTGGCAGGGCAACCATCGATTACTCCGCCAATAGCTTCTCCGTGCGACTCGCCAAAAGAGGAGAGTCTGAATATATTACCAAAGGTATTCATTTCTTTATATTAACAATCGCAACCACAGCCACAGCCAGCTTCTTTGTCGCCACTATCGCAACCGCTGCAATTACAACCGTGAGGTTGAGTAATGCTTGCTATTTCTTCAGGAGTTGCTTCGTGAACATCAACAACTTCGCCAGTGTAAGTTAGTGTTTCGCCAGCGTAAGGTTCGTTGAAGTCCATAACAACTATGTCGTCTTCAATTTCCATTACTAAACCCATAAGATGTTCACCCAAGCTATTCATCATAGGAATAACACTACCAACAGCAAATTTTTCTTCATCAAATTTACCATCTATTTCAAATATACTTTTAGGAAGTTCTTGAACTTTTTCTTCGTCATACTCTCCTTGAGCTTCTTCGGGAGATAGTGTTAGAGTGAATGTTTCTCCAACTTCTAATCCTTCAACAGCTTTTTCGAAAGCGTCAAGAACCATACCCATACCAAATATAAAAGTAAAAGGGCGTTCTATCGGTGCGCGCTCCATTAATTCATCTTGTCCTTCATCATCACGAATTGTTAAATCGTATGTTAGAGATACGACTTTTCCATCAGAAATTTTCATTGTAGATATTTTTTTATAAATAATTTGACACAAAGGTAATGCTAAATAATGAATAAAAGTTCATTTTTATCTTTTAATGTCTTATAAACCGCCTCTTGTATTCTTGTATTATTTCCTTGTCTAAACCTCAATTGTTTCAAAAACCGCCCATTTTATCGAGGTTTTTGCACTTTTTTACGGTGAAGTTTCACAAAAACAGCTTGCCTTCACACTTTTCCTTTACTGCTCAATAAGTTACAAGATGTGAAGGGTGGAAAAATAAAACTCCCTGTACGCGCGCGAGAGGAAGATAAAAGCTAAAAACTAAAAGTGAGAAATTTACGCGAAGCGTATTAGAGTCGCTTCGCGCTAACTTTTATCTTTTAGTTTTTATCTTTTAACTTTTTCAGCGTGTAGCACGCCGAAATCGTACTGTGTTACAAAAAAACCTGACTGTGTTTTGTGTCGAATCTCAGTGTGTTGCGAAGTAAAACTCTGTGAGTTTTTTTAGAATTGTAGTGAGTTTTTAAAACCTCTCGCCATTCCACAGATACTCCACAGTTTCTGTTTTTACATAAGGCTCTATTTTCTTTTGATCTTCGAGACTTAGATATTTAGATACAATGATAAATTAGAGGTGTTCAAATATTGTTATTGTGATTTATCTATATTTTGCGAGATTCTTCTTATATTTGTGCGAGCGTTTTATAGAGTATGTTGGTTTGCTTAGTTCTGTTTTGAGCAAAGAGGATTGTTAGCAAATATTTGTGAATGAGGATATTGTAGAATATAATAAAGAATAAAAAGATATGACAACTAAAATAGAAATAAAGAACTTTAAATCAGTTCGGCATGTGATTCTTGAGGATTGCAAAAGAATAAACTTGCTTATAGGGAAACCGAACGTGGGGAAGAGTAATATCTTGGAGGCGTTATCTGTTTTTAGTTTGCCTTATGCTAGATATACAAATAATAAATCTCTTCAACAGTTTATTCGATGCGAAAATGAGTCAGAATTATTCTACAATGGAGATAAAACAAAAAATATTGAAATAAATACTGATTCAGATGAATTTGTTTTCCAGTCAAATAAAACCAGTTTTATTTCTCGCTTGAATGGATTTATCAATGGGAAATCAGTTGTTGAATTGACTGGGCTAAAAGTCAAGCAAACAGGTTCTGAAATGCCCAATAAAGATGTGAGAAGTTATTTCTTTCCAACACCATTTCAATTTGAAAATACAGGCCTCAACTTTTTACAGCCGACAACAGGATGCAATCTTTCTTCTGTATTAAATTCACTAGAAGATACAAAGAATGAAATTTCGGATATTCTTGCATTATATGGGTTAAAACTTTCTTTTGATCAAGCAAGCCAGCAAATAAAACTGCTGAAATCGGTTTCAGAGAGTAGCATATATCTTGTCCCATTCAATTCTATTGCTGATACACTACAAAGAATAATGTACTATAAGACGGCTATAGCAAGTAATGAAAATGCAATATTAACATTTGAAGAACCAGAAGCACATTCTTACCCTCCATATATCTCTAAAATAACAACAGATATTCTTTATTCCGAATCAAACCAATTCTTTATAACAACACATAGTCCCTATGTGTTGAATGAGTTTTTGGAAAACAAAAGAGAGGATTTGGCTATTTATCTTGTCGGTTTTGAGAATGGGGAAACATCAGTTAAAGGACTTTCAAAAGAAGAAATTGATAGAGTTTATCAGTTTGGAGTTGATCTTTTTTTTAACGCCGAAATCTTCTTGACGAAATGAATGAGCTGACAATTATTCCAGAATGCTACGTTGATACTTGCCTTACAGAGACTATCACTTCGTGCTTTAATCAGTTCAATCATCAAAAGGGTTGTGGAACTGTGACTAAAAAAATGCAAACGACTTTTAGTGATAGTTTTGCTGTTGGTATTATTGATAGAGACAAAAAGGAAGAGCCTTATTTGCTTGATTTTGACCTGCTTGCTTCTAATGAATCGTTATTTCTTTACAAGCATAGAACAAAGGACCATTATATTATCCAAATTTTTCCAGCTATTGAACGTTTTTTCTTGAAAGCAGCTGAAGAAAAAGGAATTGACATCACTACTCTGTATGGACTTCCAACAGACCTGAAAAGACTTACAAAAAGGACTAAGCAAATTGCAGATAAGAATGAAAATGATTTCAAGACTTTCAAAAAGCTTTTTAGAGATATTTCCGATGCGTCTGAACTTCAACGGTTGGCATCTTTGATACAGTACCTCAAAGATAATACATACAATGCAAGAAAGGAAAATTTAATAGAAATAATTAACGGTTAATCCGAAGGAGAACATTTCATTAAAACCTCTCACCATTCCACAGATACTCCACTGTTTCTGTTTTTACATAAGGCTCTATTTTCTTTTGGTCTTCGAGACCTAAATATTGTAGGCTGTTGTTTTTCAGAGTTAATACCTTATTGTTGGGATTGTATGTAAATTGATAGAAAGGAATAAATAGTTCTGGAAAGTTTTCGGTATTGTTTACAAAACTACTTAAGGGGGCTAATGCTATAAACTTATCAGAGTTTAGTTTGTGCCAAGATGTATTGTAAAACTCTATATTGCTGTCGCATATAGGTCCACATACAGTGTTGATAACGCAATATATTGAGGCGGACAGAATAATGAGTTGTAGCGAATTATTGCTATTAGTACCTCTGGAAAGAAGTAAGTAATCATCGGTGAGATTTTCTATAATAATGTCTTCTTCGAACTTGTTTTTCACAGAAATAGCTTTCTTTTCATATTTATAAGTCGCTATAAGTTCCGTTTTGTTTACGCTGCTAATATCATAACTTATACTTGTAGGCATCGACATAAAAGCATCTTTAATATTATTGTTTGCGCTTAACGATAAAATCGATAAAACGGCGACTAAACTCAAACTTAAAATTCTATTCATTATAATTATATTTCAAATATATTTTTAGGATATTCAATATCAGAAAGAAACAGAGCGTTGCCAGGAACTGATGTGCCAGCCTTGCATCTGTCTTTACTTTCTATAACTCTTCTAAAACCTTCAATGTTTAATTTGCCTCTGCCAACCTCAAGCAGTGTGCCGACTATAGCGCGAACCATATTTCTTAAAAAACGGTCGGCTTGTATTGTAAATACAGCACAATTACCTTCTTGTTTCCATTCGGCTTTCATAATCTTACAATTATTGGTTTTTACATCAGTATGTAGTTTGCTGAAACTTGTGAAGTCGGTATATTCAAACAAAACTTTACAGGCTTCATTCATTAGGTTGTAATCTAAATTGAAAGTTACCCTATGCGAAAGTTCGTTAAGAAAAGGGTCTTTCTGAGACGTTATATAATAATTGTAAGTTCTTGATATAGCATCAAAACGAGCGTGTGCATCGGGTTTTACTTCTAAAACCTTATATATAACTATATCTTTGGGAAGTATTCGGTTAAGTTTATCAGTTATATTATTGCAATCAATATTTTCGGAATAATCGAAATGCGCTACCATAGACTTAGCATTTACCCCTGCATCGGTTCTTCCGGCTCCTGTTATACTAATATTGGTGCGTAACAAAATGCTCAGAGCTTTTTCTAAAGTTTCTTGAATGGTAATACCATTGGGTTGTATTTGCCAACCACAATAATTTTTCCCGTTATATGCTAAGTATATAAAGTATCGTTTCATATAATAAGGTGCAAAATTATTCCTTTAATCTGAGAAATAAAAGGTTTTATTAAATAAAAGGTTTATATTTGCAATCGCAACAAAATAAATTATTATACTATGAAATGTAAACAGATAATTACTATAGTAATTTTATTAGTAATATCACAAAAAATGATTAACGCCCAGAATACTCCTTCGTGGGCTAAAGAAAGTAAAGAACAAAAAGCAGAAAGACTTTCGTGGTGGACAAATGACCGATTTGGTTTGTTTATTCATTGGGGCGTTTATGCTATGCCTGCCAGACACGAATGGGTTAAGAGGAATGAACGTATATCCGACGAAAAATATAATATGTATACTGAATATTTTAATCCGGATTTATACGATCCTACAGAGTGGGCAAAGAAGACAAAGGAAGCAGGTATGAAGTATGTTGTTTTTACTACTAAACATCACGATGGTTTTTGTATGTGGGATACTAAGCATACCGATTATAAGATTACTAATACGCCTTACGGTAAAGATGTGTTAAAGCCTTTTGTTGATGCTTTTCGTGCTGAAGGCATAAGAGTGGGGCTTTATTATTCTCTTATTGATTGGCATCACCCCGATTTTACAGTAGATAACGTACACCCTTTATGGACTAACGATAAATCTCAACTTGAAAAGCTTAATGAAGGCAGAGATATGAATCGTTACCGACAATATATGAAAGATCAGTTAACAGAACTTCTTTCTGATTTCGGACAGATAGATGAGTTGTTTTTAGATTATTCTTATCCTGGCGAAAATGGAAAAGGTTATCTTGATTGGGATTCTGAAGGCTTGCTTAAAGTAATTCGTAAATTACAGCCACAGATTATAGTTGATAATCGTATGGATATGGATCATACTTCGTGGGGTTGGGATTTTGTAACCCCCGAACAGTTTATGCCTAAAGAGTGGCCAACGGTTAATGGAGAGAAAGAATACTGGGAAACTTGTCAGACTTTTTCTGGTGCTTGGGGATATTATCGTGATGAATATTCGTGGAAGAGTGTGCATCAACTTATTGTTATGTTGATTGAAACTGTAAGTAAGGGCGGAAATCTGCTGCTAAATGTTGGTCCAACAGCAAGAGGAGTATTTGATGATCGAGCTAATAATAGATTAGAGGGCATAGGTAAGTGGATGAAGTTTCATAGTAGTTCTATTTATGGTTGTACTCAAGCTCCAGATGAGTTTGAAGCTCCAAATAATTGTATGCTTACATATAATCCAACAACAAACCGATTGTATGTTCACGTGTTGGAATGGCCTTTTAAGTCTTTGCACTTTAAGAACCTAAAAGGGAAAGTTAAATATATTCAACTTCTAAACGATAATTCAGAATTAAGATATAGAACACAAACGAGAGGTGGAGGAAATATGGCAGAGCTTTCGGGCGAGAACGATATTATAATTTCTTTACCCGTAGAAAAGCCAAACGTGGAAGTTCCCGTAATAGAGATTATACTCTTTTGAAGAATTAATACTACTTACACGCTTTTAATGCTTTTATTATAGCATTGGTAAATCCGTTTGCTTCGAGTTCGTTTATCCCTTTAATGGTTATACCGCCTGGCGTAGTAACTTTATCGATTTCTTGTTCGGGGTATCCTTTAGTTTCGTCGAGTAGGGTAGCCGCTCCTAACATAGTTTTTACTGTCATTTCTTGAGCATCTTTGGCTGAAAAACCCATTTCTACTCCCGCCGACATAGCAGCTTTAACGTAACGGAAAAAGAATGCAATGCCACACGATGTTAATGCTGTGCCTGCAACAATTTTGTTTTCTTCTATGGATATTGCACAACCTAACTCGTTGAAAATATTTGCGATGAAATCTTTTTGTTGTGATGATGCATTAGGCGATGATGCTACTAAAGTAACGCTTTGTTTTACGGATATAGCAGTGTTGGGAACTACACGAAATATAACAGGCTCGGCAGAAGCTTCATAACCTTTTATAAGAGTATCTCTTATTTCACTAATGCTAATACCTGCTGCAACAGAAATAATGGTTTGTTTAGTGTAGTCGAGCATAAACTTAATGTCAATCAACACATCTTTTATAAGCCAAGGCTTAACTGCTAAAATTATTATATCTGTATTCTTTATGCTTTCGTAATTGTTTAAAGCAATATTAATAGATGAATTATACTCCTTCAAAGCTTTTAATGGAGCTTCGTTTACATCAACAACGGTAATATCTTCGGGTTTGAAGATATTACCTTGTGTTAGTCCGCGCACTATTGCGCCACCCATATTGCCGCCTCCGATTACCGAAATCTTCATACTTCTAATACTTTTTTGAAGCGAGCCAAAAACTCGTCAGCTATTTCTTTAGTAATATTAAGAGGAGGTAATAAACGGAAAACATTTGTGCCTGTTACTCCTGTAAAAACTTTGCCTTCAAATAGAAGTTTGTCTCTTAATGGTTTTATCGGTGCTTCAAATTCAAGACCTATCATCAATCCTTTACCACGCACATCTTTTATTTGAGGTAGCTTTTTAAGTTCGCTCATAAGATATTCTCCAACGTTATAAGCGTTTTCTACTAAGTTTTCTTCTTCCATTACATCAATAACAGCAAGAGCTGCAGCACAAGCTAAATGGTTACCTCCGAAAGTAGTACCTAACTGTCCGTGTATTGCTGGGAACTTAGGAGAGATTAACATTCCCGACACAGGGAAACCGTTACCCATACCTTTAGCTATAGTAATAATGTCGGGTTTTATATCGCTATATTGGTGAGCGAAGAATTTACCCGAACGTCCGTACCCCGATTGTATTTCATCTAATATAAGAACAGTATCTGTATCTGTACACACTTTACTTAATTCTTGAAGGAACGATGTTTCAGGAATAACTATTCCTCCAATGCCTTGTATTCCTTCAATAATAACCGAAGATATTTCTTTAGTTTCTATAATCTCTTTTGCTTGCTTAATATCGTTAAGAGGAAGAAATATAACTTCGTAATCTTCATTCATTGCAGACCAATAATTAGGAATGTCAGTAACCTTAACAGCCGCAGCAGTACGTCCGTGAAAAGCTCCTTTGAAAGCTATAATTTTCTTTCTGTTATTGTAAAAAGAAGCAAGTTTAATCGCATTTTCATTAGCTTCTGCTCCAGAGTTAACCATAAACAAAGAGTAGTCGGGATAACCTGATGCTTTACCTAATTTTTCGGCATATTCGTCTTGAAGAGGAATAAGCACCGAGTTTGAGTAAAAGCCTATATTATTTAGTTGATTTGTAATTCTTTCTACATACTTAGGGTGGGAGTGTCCGATAGAGATAACGGCGTGTCCACCATAGAAGTCGAGATATTCATTACCTTCCTTGTCATATATTTTGCAACCTTGAGCCTTTACGGGTTCAATTTGCCATCTTGGGAATACATCAAATTGTTGCATATAATTATAAGTGTTAAGTTAAAAAGCCGATGGCTTTAATTTTAATCCAGTAGTTTCATCTAATCCAAACATAAGATTGAAATTCTGCATCGCTTGTCCCGATGCACCTTTAATTAAGTTGTCAATCATAGATATAACAAACAATTTATTGCCGTGTTTCTCTAAATGAATAACGCACTTATTGGTATTTACTACTTGTTTCATATCCGGATTTTTATCTGTAAGGAATACAAAAGCAGCATCTTTATAGAAATCGCTATATAATGCTTTGGCTTCATCTAAAGATAAATCACATTCGGTATAGATAGAAGCAAATATTCCACGAGAGAAATTACCACGCACTGGTATAAAGTTAATTTCTTTATTGAAGTTCTCTTGAAGCTGATTAACAGATTCTTTTATTTCCTTCAAATGTTGATGGTCGAAAGCTTTATACACAGATATATTATTGTCGCGCCAACTAAAATGAGATGTAGCTGACGGTTTAACACCTGCGCCAGTTGAACCAGTAATAGCATTCACGTGAACTTCGTTATTCAACAAACCTTTGCTTGCCAAAGGAAGTATGCCTAATTGTATACAAGTAGCGAAACAACCAGGATTAGCTAACTTATTGGTCGACTTTATTGCTTCTTTGTTTATTTCTGGTAATCCGTAAACAAAACCTTCGTTAGTTGCTTTATGACGATAGTCGGTAGATAAATCTATAATCTTTAAGCCTTCGGGAATAGTATTCGCATCGATAAACTTCTTGCTATCGCCGTGAGCAGAACAAAGGAATAAAGCATCGACAGAGTTTAAATCGTAAGTTTCGTCAAATACTAAATCTGTTTCTCCGATTAAACCACCGTGAACGTCTGATAGTTTGTTGCCTGCATTACTTGTGCTATGAACAAAACTAATCTCTACCGAAGGGTGATTGATAAGCAAACGAAGAAGTTCGCCTGCCGTATATCCTGCACCTCCTATAATACCTGTTTTTATCTTCATTTCTTTTCGTTTTTCTTTTGAACGTTAAAGAATATCTTGGTAGGTATAGCCGTAATCTTAGTGAAACCTTTTGCATCATCGGCAGTCCAAGCTTTGTTTATCTCTCCGTATTCGCCGAAATCAGTTTTCATTAAATCAAAATCGCTTTCAACACCCACTAAAGTATATCTGTAAGGTTTTAACTGAATAATAACAGTTCCGTTTACATTTTGCTGAGAACTTGTAAGGAAAGCCTCAATGTCGCGCATCACAGGTTCAAGGTATTGAGCTTCGTGTAAAAACATTCCGTACCAGTTGCCAACTTGATCTTTCCAATACTGTTGCCATTTAGTAAGTGTATGTTTTTCCAACATCTTATGAGCGTTGATGATTACTAACGGAGCAGCAGCTTCAAAACCAACTCTTCCTTTTATACCTATAATAGTATCACCTATGTGCATATCTCTACCGATAGCATAACGAGATGCGATAGCTTCGATTTTCTGAATAGCTTCTACCTTATTAGTATATTCTTTTCCGTTTACAGCCGATATTTCTCCTTCTTTAAAGGTAAGAGTAAGAGTTTCTTCTCCTGTTTCTTGTAGCTGAGAAGGATAAGCTTCTTCTGGTAAAGTCTGATTAGATTGAAGAGTTTCTTTACCTCCTATACTTGTCCCCCATAAACCTTTGTTTATAGAGTACTCCATTTTAGTGAAATCAGCTTCAAATCCGTGTTCTTTCAAGTAGTTTATTTCGTACTCACGAGTAAGAATCATATCGCGAGTAGGAGTTATTATACCAATTTCGGGAGCTAATACATCAAATGTAAGGTCGAAACGAACTTGGTCGTTACCAGCACCAGTACTTCCGTGTGCTACAAAGTCAGCGCCAACTTCTTTAGCATAATTTATAATAGCAATAGCTTGGAATATACGTTCAGAACTAACCGATATAGGGTAAGTTCCATTGCGAAGCACATTACCATATACCATATATTTAATACTCTTTTCGTAGTATTCTTGAGTAATGTCTAAGTTTACGTGTTTAACTGCACCTAATTTATAAGCTTTCTCTTCTACGCGTTTAAGTTCTTCTTCAGAAAAACCACCTGTGTTAGCTAAAGCTGTGTAAACTTCGTAACCTAACTCTTGAGATAAATACATAGCACAGAAAGAAGTATCTAAACCTCCACTGTATGCTAAAACTACTTTTTGCTTCTTCATTGTTATATAATTTAATTTGTTTATTTCTTCTTTACTGTTTTAAGTTTGATAGGCTTCTTTATGTCTTTATGAATATTCTTTTTTGCATCTTTCTTTGGGTCGAACAGCATAGCCGTACAGATGCAATATTTGCGATTAGTACGTTTTAGAATATCATAATTAACACAGCCCTGACAGCCACTCCAAAAGGCTTCGTCGTCGGTTAGTTCGGCGAAAGTTACAGGAGCATACCCCAATTCGGTATTGATTTTCATAACGGCAGCACCCGAAGTTAGTCCGAAAAGCTTTGCTTTAGGGAACATTTTACGAGACAAATCAAAAGATTTCTCTTTAATTCTTTTAGCTAAACCGTGTCCTCTAAACTTATCAACCACTATTAAACCAGAATTGGCAACGTATTGTTTGTTGCCCCAACTTTCGATATAGCAAAATCCCGCAAACTCTTCACCGGCAAGAGCTATAATAGCTTTGCCTTCTATCATCTTTGTTTCTACGTATTCGGGAGTTCGTTTTGCTATCCCAGTGCCACGCACTTTAGCTGCGGCTTCTATAGTATCTAAAATAATGTTCACATATTTAATGTGACTCTCATTTGCAATTAAAACTTCTATCTTGTTATCCATTTATAAGTTAAAATAAAACCGATAATGCATTAATAATTTCCTCTCTACTGAAGTTTTCTCTTGGTATTAAAAGTATTGTATCGTCGCCAGCTATTGTTCCGAGTATAACGTGCGATACTTTTGTATCTATATCCGATGCTATTCCTTGTGCGTAGCCCGGACGAGTTTTTATTATTCCCAACTTGTCTGAAAATTCAAGAGAAATAAATCCTCCCACAGTAAGTTCGTTAGTTGGCGATAAATATACATTCTCTTTAGCAGTCTGGATTGTATATTTGTAATTGCCGTTTTCGTCAGGTATTCGTCCTATCTTAAGCTCTTTCATATCTCTTGATAAGGTAGCCTGAGTGGTTTCAAAACCTTGTTCTTTCAGCATTTGCAACAACTCCTCTTGGTTATTGATAGAGTTTGTCTTTACAATTTCTAAAATAGCTTTTAATCTCTCTTGTTTCGACTTCATTGTATATTTATACTTTAAGGCTGCAAAATTATGCAATATATTCTTATAAACAAAGAGAATCAGAGGAATAATACTTTAGTAAACAAAAAATAAGGATAAAAAGAAATTGATTAAGAACTTTTATTTATTCTTATAAAAACCGTACCTTTGAAATAATTTTTCATTGAAAACATCTGTGAAAGATTTGAATAATGATATTGTAAATTACCTTCATTATAAAATTTATTAAAATGACTATAACAGAAGAAGATATTCGTTGGGAACAACGATTCTCCAGCTTTAGAAAGGCTCTAATTAAATTCAATGAAGCTGTAGAGATATTGAAAAAAGATGACGATAATGAAATTTCATCATCAGTAAAGGAAATACTTAAAGAAGGATTAATTCAACGTTTTGAATACACACACGAGTTGGCTTGGAAAACAATGAAAGATTACATTGCATATCAGGGCAATTCGGACATAAAAGGCTCAAGAGATGCAACGAGAGAGGCATTTAAAATTGAGTTAATTAATGATGGAGAAACCTGGATGGATATGATAAGCAGTAGGAATAAAACATCTCACACATATAATGATACAACAGCAACGGAAATCTATGATAAAATAGTTGATGAATACTATGCTGCTTTTAATCGGTTTATGGAAACAATGGAAGAACTGCGATCAGGGAAACAAGGTGAAATTTTCACTAAAGAATTACTGTGATGAAATACGGTTTAAAAGAAGAGACAATAATAAGAATTCAAAAGGTTTTTTCTCAATATCCTCAAATTGAACAGGCAATTATTTATGGCTCAAGAGCTATGGGGAATTATAAGCCAGCATCGGATATTGACATTGCATTTGTTGGTGAAAATTTAAGCTTAGATATTATTAGTAAAATAGAATGGGATTTGGACGACTTGCTCTTGCCGTATACATTTGACCTTTCAGTATATAATAAAATAACCAATCCAGATGTACAAAACCATATAAATCGAGTTGGTAAGATTTTCTATAATAAATCCCAATATGAATTATTTGAATAAAATATTGTCTTCGTGTAGTGTCTTTGTTTGAAACAGATTGTTTCAGCAAGGAGAAACAAATAGTTTCATTATGGTGAAACAAGTAGTTTCATTAGTATGAAACAAACTCTTTCAAAGTATGAAACAAGTAATTTCAGTTATATGAAACAAATTCTTTCAAAGTATGAAATAAGTCGTTTCAAGGTATAAAAAAAACGCCAAGAACTATTTAGTAGCACCTTTTTTTGGATGAATCAACCCATCTATTTCACTACAAAAGGACTTCTTTTTGTGAAATAAATGATCAAATGTTTCCCAATCTAATTTAAAATATCTCTCAGAGACATTCCATTATGATTCTCCATTAGGTTATGTGCAATAAGTCTATATTTGACAGCTTCAATAGACACATTAAAATGAGTGCTGATTTCATTGGCAACTCTATAAAATAAATCTCTGTTACAAGGTTGATTGTCTAAATATAGTCTTCCTCTATTTACTCTATTTTGTGAAAAGGCAATTTGAGTAACTTGCAAAAACGATTTTGCAGGCATTAGCAGAGCACTTGCAAATATATTAGCTTGAAATTCAATCCTTTTCAAGGACTTATTATCTAAAACAATCTCATTATCAATAGAGTTTTCTGTATCAATAGCTTCTTGATAAGTTTTGGAAAGAATTTTAGAATGAAGAATATGATGTCCTATTTCATGAGCTAATGTAAAACGCCACCTATGACCATCACTTTTTAGATTTTTAGTGATATATATACAGGGAGAAGAAAAAGATATTTTCCCTAATATTTCTTTACTTCCACTATAACCTAAATCTTCATCAATAATAAACTTCATTCCACATTCTTTTTCTAATTTGCTACAAATAGAAGCCAAAGATGTTGGTTGTACAGTTTCTAATAAACTATTACCAATCATTTGCTCTGATATTTGTTCAATTTCACTTAAAGATAAAAATGGCACTTTTAATTCGATTTCTCTTTCTTTGGGTTTTTGATCTATTATATTTAGGTAAAGAAAATAAGACAAGATGTTATCAAAGGAACGATAATCAAATATATAATCTCTGTTTGTAGGTGATGTTTCTCCACAAATAACAGCTTCTACATTTTCACTAATAGATTGTTCACCAAATCGACTTTTTCTATTTGTGTCAGGTGTCAATTCCTTCTGAAATAATCTATATAGCCCAATTCCTTTATTTCTTGCAAGAGTCAGGGTATTGGATGAATATTGAGAGCTTGTGATCATAACACCTTTTACATTATACCCTGCAATTTGGGATAATTTCAATGCAAATTCTTCAATATCACTAATTGGGACAGTATTTTCCCCATAATTTTTACATTCAAATACTGTCAAAATAGAATATCCATTGGCATTAGGCATTGTTGTTTCTATGGCTATATCAACAATAATATTACTTTCTCTATCTCTTGAATAATAGGCTTTTTTGTGAAATATCTTACTCATTTTCCCATTGAGAAACAGTTCATCATTTGAAAGTTTTGATTTAAGTAATTCAAAAACTTCTTTTTCAAAAATATCTCCTTTTTCAACAGAACTAATTTTTTTCATAAAGTGCGTATTTTTACCTTTACATCATCCACTATTGAAATGAAATAGATTAGTTCCTCTGATTCAGGATCTAAAGAACTTTTCAAATTGAAATTACAAGCTTTTTTTGTTTTTCTTCCCATAATTCAAAAACAATAGTTCAAATATACTTTGGTACAAAAATAATTAAAAAAAATGATCCCTCAAATATAATTAGGGGTTGTTTTAGGGGCTATATTTTAAAATGTGACAGAAATAGAGGCTTGCTAATACAAAAAGAGTTAGCTCTAAATTTGGCTAACTCTTTTTTATATAGATTAATATAAAATATTCTTGATGGGTGTATATGTTTATTCCCACTCTATTGTTGCAGGTGGTTTAGAGCTTATATCGTAAACAACTCTGTTTACACCTTTTACTTTGTTGATAATATCGTTAGAAACTTTCGCCATAAAATCGTAGGGTAGGTGA
The DNA here is from genome assembly GCA_029916745.1 of Dysgonomonadaceae bacterium PH5-43. Lineage (NCBI taxonomy): Bacteria > Pseudomonadati > Bacteroidota > Bacteroidia > Bacteroidales > Dysgonomonadaceae > Dysgonomonadaceae bacterium PH5-43. The sequence continues at coordinate 27,992 of JARXWK010000019.1, forward strand.
GCCCAATCGGCAGTCATAGCGTCGGTTGAGTTTACCGCTCTAAGAGCAACGGCGTTTTCGTAAGTTCTTTCGTCTCCCATAACTCCTACCGATTGCACGGGAAGAAGTATTGCGCCTGCTTGCCAAACTTGGTCGTAAAGATTCCAGTCGCGAAGAGCTTGGATATAAATATCGTCTGCATCTTGTAGTATGCGTACTTTTTCGGGGGTAATGTCTCCTAAGATACGAACGCCTAATCCTGGTCCTGGGAATGGGTGACGGCTTATTAAATGGTCTTTCATTCCTAATTCTCTACCTATGCGGCGAACTTCATCTTTGAAAAGGAGTTTTAGAGGTTCTACTAATTTAAGATTCATCTTTTCTGGCAGTCCTCCTACGTTGTGGTGCGACTTAATAACGTGACCTGTAATAGAAAGCGATTCTATTATATCTGGGTATATAGTTCCTTGTCCTAACCACTTAATGTCTTTTAGTTTGTGAGCTTCTTGGTCGAATATTTCGATAAAGCCTTTGCCTATAATCTTACGTTTCTTTTCAGGTTCGGTAACGCCTTTAAGTTCTCCGTAGAAATATTCTTTTGCGTCTACACCAATAACATTTAATCCTAAGTGTGCGTAGTCTTCTAATACTCTTTCAAACTCGTATTTGCGAAGAAGACCGTGGTCTACGAATATACAAGTAAGGTTTTTACCTATTGCTTTGTTTAGTAATACGGCAGTAACCGAAGAGTCGACTCCGCCTGAAAGAGCAAGAATAACTTTGTCGTCTCCTAATTGTTCTTTAAGCTCGGCAACTGTTGCTTCTATAAAGCTTGCAGGAGTCCAATCCTTTTTAGCGTTACAGATGTCTAAGAAGTTATCGAGTATAGTTGTTCCTATTTCGGTGTGGAATACTTCTGGGTGAAACTGTACTCCCCAAGTATTTTCTCCTTCTATGTGGTATGCAGCACACTTTACGTCTTCGGTGTTAGCAATTATCTTAAAGTTATCGGGGATAACGGTTATTGTGTCGCCGTGAGACATCCAAACCTGAGAGTTTGCTTTGATGTTTTTCATCAAAGGATTGGCACTTTCAGTAGGAGTAAGCATTGCGCGTCCGTATTCTCTTGAGTCTCCTTTTTCTATTTTACCTCCCGATGAGTAAGCTAAGTATTGCGCTCCGTAGCAGATACCTAACACGGGGTATTTACCTCTTATAGAAGATAAGTCGGGCTTGAAAGCTTCTGTATCGTTAACAGAGAACGGACTGCCTGAAAGAATTACGCCTATAACAGATTTGTCGTTTTCGGGAAACTTATTGTAAGGAACTATTTCGCAATACACGCTTAATTCGCGAAGGCGACGTCCTATTAACTGTGTAGTTTGTGAACCAAAATCAAGAATAATTACTTTTTGCATCTGAATAAATCGTTTTATTATATTATGGTGCAAAATTACACAAATACTTTAAAATAATTACTATTTGGGGAACTTAATAGATAAAATGTTGTTTATTAGGTATAACGATATAACAAACAATATAAAAATATTATCATTATGAAAAATTCAAAGTTAATTATCGGAGTAGGCATAGGCTTACTTGTAGGTGGAGCAATAGCGGCATACCTAATTACAAGCGATGAAGAGAAACAAGAGTTTGTAGACGAAATAAACTCTACGGTTAAGCGTGCTAAAAAAACTATCGGAAGAGTTGTTGAAGATGGTTTGGCTGAATTGGATAGCAAAGCTAATAAGGTTTCTAAAACAGCTATGGAAGCAGTTAATAACATAAAAAAAGGAATGTCGTAATGAATAAGGGATACGATTTAGGTACTCTTATATCTGTAATTAAAACAGATGTAATAGAACTTGTAAACGCTAAGATAGAGTATTACAAACTCGAGATGTTTGAGAAGGTTTCGAGTGTAGGTTCTTTATTGGTTTACGGTTTAATAGTTATCAATCTGGTGTTTTTTGCTTTCCTTTTTGGTTTCTTAGCTTTAGGGTTTTTAATTAGCGATTGGGTTGGCAGTGTTGCTGGAGGCTTTGGTATAGTAGCTTTACTTTATCTGATTATTATGGCTGTATTGTTTGCTTTACGTAAACCAATACTTAAAGTTTTCCAAAATATATTTCTCAAAGAACTTGATCCTGATTTAGAAGACGAAGCAAGGTATGAGGAGAAATGTGCTCAACAAAGAAGTAAGGCAAAAAAAGAACGCAGACAACGTATGAGAGATTGGGACGAAGATTTAATTAATAAATACAAAGATTTATATGAGCTCGACTAAATTAACTCCGATAGACATATTGAAGAGACGAAAAATTAGATTGCAGGTTAAGTCAGACGCTTTAATTGATATACTTGAAGATAATTTTACTTACTTGCAAAACAATGCAGTTTCTTTAGCAAGCGAAACGGCTGCTGATACATTTATCTCTAAGCTACCACCGTTTGTACAAAGTTTATTGGGTAAGGGTCATAAAGTCCCTTGGTCGGAAGCCCTTCCTTCGTCTGATAAACTTAGTGGTATAGCAATGGGTGCTTTAGATTTTCTACCTATATTATTTAGGGGCAAGAAAGGTATAGTTGCAACATTGCTTATTAGAATGATTAAGAAATTAATGAAGAGTTAATTTCAGTAGTTGAAGAAAGAAAAAGGGGCATAAGGTAATTAATACTTTGTGCCCCTTTGTTGTTTTACTCTACAATTTTATTTACTTGTTTCTTGTAATATTCAAGATCAATGTTTTGAATGTGAGTGCCAGTACCATTAGTGGAATTATCTGGAAGGTCAACTCTATTAGGTGGAGAGTAATACTCTAATGTTTTCACACCTTTGTCTAAAGGAGGGAAAATAAGAACTCTTTCAATGTATGCACCTTTTAGACCCATAACTACAAACATACGTCCTAGTTCGTAAGGAGCTTCAACATCTCTGATCTTATATCTAGTATTTGTTTTAGAGTCTATAAGACAGGCGTTTTTGTCGGTGAATAACCAGTTCGAAGGCCAGTGAATCTTCGTAACAGTTGTTACTCTTGTTTCACCCTTAACCTCTTCAATAGATTTGATATTCATTGTAGGGTATATTTCTGCTGCTAAAGGAGGTACAAGAGTAACTTCATTACGAGCAAGATAGTATGCGTCAAGATTCTTTGCGGCATTAATATCTCCTTTAGATAATACTACACCATCGGGATTGTAATACTTGTTATCTTCCGTATTGAATGTAAGACCGCTTGCTTCATAATTCCAAGTGCTTGGATCTATGAAATCGTCAGCGGGTTTGCTGTTTTTTAAGGGTATCTTCACCAAAGCTTCATCAGAGTTGTCAATGTATACATAAGTAGTATCGTTCTTTTCAACAATATCAATGTTATCGACATTTTTGTTAGTCTCTAAAGACGACACACTTCCTGTATCGGTGTTTTTTAAGCTTATTTTTACCGTTTCTTTCTTTACGGTTGGAGGCGGAACGTCTGCTACAATTTTTACTTTCTTTACAGTTGGTGGAGTAAATTGTACAGTCTTTGTTTCCTTCTTTACAGGTGGTGGCGGTGGAACATCTTCTACAATCTTTACGGTCTCCTTTTTAACTACAGTTTGAGCTTGAGCAACAGGTTTGAAAGAGAAGAATGCGAGAAGCATAACTAACATTGGTGTCATAAGAACTACCCGTAGTCTCTTATAACGGATTTGATTACCAGTTTTCATTTTAATAAACCTTTTTTTAATTAATGATGTATTGAATCCGTTAGCCATAGCAGGGAGGAAGCCGGCAGTTTCTTCCAAGATAAAGCTCATATATATTTCTCGTTCAATGCCGTTGCGCAAGATGCAGTCGTCAACCTGAAACTCGTGAGTTAAACGAATCTCGTAGCGTATGAGCCACATCACGGGATTAAACCAGAATATTACGGTAAATAATTCTAACAATGCCATATCTATATAGTGATAGTTCGAGATGTGGAATTGTTCGTGAGTAATAATAATATGTTGTTTGTCTTTGTTAGACTCAGAGGGTAAATATATCTCTCTCATAAAAGAGAATGGATTTTTTATTACCTTACTTTTATAAATCTTTATATTCCCAATATCTTCACGCTCCGACCTTTTACGCAAGAGTTTAATCTTGTATAAATGAATGAAAAGGAGTACGAGATAAAGAAACATTACACCTACATATATATAAGGAGTAAAAGATGCGTAATTAATCTCCTTATTTATTTTTGTTTCTTTTGCAGGAGTAACTGTAGGCGTAATAGCAACCTCGGTAATAGGTTCGTTGTAGATAACGACTGCCCCTTCCGAAGCAGGCTCCGAAACAATCTCTTCGAGAGCCTGCACATCAAGATTACTTTCTATTACTCTATTATTATCAGTTACAGTATATTCTTGTTTGGCTGCTTTTTGAAATAAAACCCAATCGGCAGGTAGGGGGATAGTTATTACTGATATTATAAGTGCAATAACTGGTATTGATATAAGGTAGACTCTGTTGCCAACAAAAGAACCTTTGTTTTTGAACAGAAGATAGTAGAATACCATCAAAACTCCCGATATTAATAGAAATTCTATTGCTGTTGTTAATATAGAAGTTATCATAAGCGTTTATTTTTTACAGTCGTTAAGTATCTGTATTAATTCATCTATTTCTTTATCCGAAAGCTTTTCTTCCGATGCAAAGAACGACATCATAGATTTGAAACTCCCAGCAAAGAAGTTTTCTTTAGTCTTTTTCATAAAGTTGCGAGTGTAGTCGCTTTTAGATATAAGCGGATAATAACGATTGCTTTTGCCGAAAGTTTCGAAACCGACAAACTCCTTAGTTACCAGTATTCGCATCATTGTAGAAATTGTGCTGTTGGCTAACTTGGGAGTAGGCAATTCGTCGATTATTTCGCTAACGAAAGCGTGCTCTTTATCCCATAAAATGTTCATTAACTTTAGTTCGAGTTTACTTAATTCCTTCTCCATAACTTCTTTTGTTTATTAAGTTCGGGACAAATGTATAACTAAAGTTTTAATTATACAACTAAATTAATAGTTATATTTAATTATTTTATTTCTTTTCTGGTTAAGTAACTGTAAATGAGTATTGCTTTTAATTAGGAGCCTTAGTATAAAGGTAAGCTGCAATGAATGCGTAAATAACATTTGGGAACCACGTAGCGATAAAAGGGCTTACCAATCCGTTTATGGCGAACGAGGAAGAAACCTGCTGAAACAGTATATAAGAAAAACTAAGCAGCAAACCCAATCCTATGTTTATACCCATACCGCCTTTCTTTTTGCGGGCAGAAAGAGACGCACCTATCACGGTGAGAATAAAGGCTGCAAACGCCATCGCAAATCGTTTGTGGTATTCTATCTCGAAGAGGTGAATTTGTCTTATACCTCGCTTCTTTTGTCTTTCGATGTATGTTCGGAGTTCGCTGGTATTCATTTGCTCACAATCGTTTACCGATATCATAAAATCGGAAGGTATAATGGTGAGTGTCGTATCCATTGCTGCACCAGATTTAAGCTCTTCGGTTAAACCCTTGAAATCGCGTATAAGATAATTTTTGAGAGTCCAATGATAAGCCGTGTCCCAAACAATTTGTTGAGCAGTAAGTCGAGATTTAAGTTCCTTGCCCTCAAACCTTTCGAGAGAGAATTTGTAGCCAGTTTTATTGTTGGCGTCAAATCGGTCGAAGTAAGCTATAACGTTTGGTTCTACCTCTAATTGTATATTGTCTCCCCATACTACACGCTTATCTCTCACGTATTTATTCTGAAATTCTATGCGTTTAACGTTTGCCGGAGGTATTACGTAACTACTTAAGATAAAGGTCATAACGGCAATAAACCCTGCCGAAACAAGATACGGACGCATTAGCCTCGTAAAGCTTATGCCACTCGAAAGTATTGCTATTACTTCCGAATTGTCGGCCATCTTAGCAGTGAAAAATATTACGGCTATAAAAACAAACAACGGGCTTAGTAGATTAATAAAATAGGGTATGAAGTTAACATAATAATCGAATATGATGGCACTTGTGGGAGCATTGTGATCGATAAATTTATCAACCTTTTCGATAAAGTCGAACATCACACAGATAGAAATTATTAACAGTATTGCTGAAAAATAAGTCCCTAAGAATTTTTTTATTATGTACCAATCTATTTTATATAATCCCGGTATTTTCATTATAATCTGTATTGAAGTTTAGGAATCATAGTCTGTTTCCACGACGAAAAATCGCCTTCGATAATATGTTTGCGAGCTTCCTTTACCAACCACAGGTAGAAAGCAAGATTATGAATCGACGCTATTTGAAGAGCCAATATCTCGTCTACCATAAAAAGATGACGTAGATAGGCTTTCGTATAAAGGGTGTCGACCACCGATGCTCCGTCGGCTTCGATAGGCGAGAAGTCGGCCTCCCATTTTTTGTTTCTCATATTCATAATTCCCTCCTTAGTAAACAGTTGTCCGTTGCGTCCGTTGCGAGTTGGCATAATACAGTCGAACATATCAACACCTCGTTCTATCGCTTCGAGTAGGTTAGCCGGAGTGCCAACACCCATCAAATAGCGAGGTTTGTCTTTCGGAAGAATCTCGTTTACCACCTCAATCATTTCGTACATCTTGTCGGTAGGTTCGCCAACGGCTAATCCGCCGATAGCGTTTCCGTCGGCATTTTTATTTGCAACGTTTTCGGCAGCTTTTCTTCTCAAGTCGGGGTATACGCAGCCCTGAACAATAGGGAATAGGGCTTGTGTGTAGCCATATTTTCCCTCCGTAGAGTTGAAGCGGGCAAAGCATCGGTCGAGCCAACGCTCGGTGAGTTCTAACGATTTTTTAGCGTACGAATAATCGGCATCACCAGGGGTACATTCGTCGAATGCCATAATAATATCGGCTCCGATGCTTCTCTGTATATCCATCACCCGTTCGGGAGTAAAAAGGTGCTTCGAGCCGTCGATGTGCGAACGGAACTCGGCTCCTTCTTCCCTTAGTTTTCTGTTGGCAGAGAGCGAGAATACTTGAAATCCGCCGCTGTCGGTAAGTATCGGTTTGTCCCAACCGTTAAATTTGTGCAGTCCGCCAGCTTTTTCGAGTATCTCGATGCCCGGACGGAGATATAGGTGATAAGTATTTCCTAAGATGATTTCGGCTTTTATATCTTCCTTTAATTCGGTGAAGTGCACTGCCTTAACTGTGCCCTGCGTACCTACGGGCATAAATATAGGTGTTTCGATTGTGCCGTGGTCGGTAGTAATTTTACCTGCTCGGGCATTCGATAACTTGTCGGTATGTTGTAAATCAAATTTCATAATGAGGGTGCAAAGATAATCTTTTTCCTTATTATTTTACGATAGTTAAAACATAATCGTCGGTAACGAGGTAATCTACGGCGAACGATTGTTGCTTTTTGCTTCTTGTTTCTCTCGCCATAAATTTCGCCCATTGGTTTATTTTCGGCACAAAGGGTTGAATCTCTAGTTCTGATATGAAATTTATATCCTTGTAGTTGAGCCGTTTAAACAGAGACTCTTTGGCCGACCAGTGCAACAAGAGGTGTGTTACGGGGTTGCTGGTCGAGATGTTTTTCAGTTCTACGTCGCTCATAAATCTACTCTGTATATTTTTCACTCTCGTGGATATAAATTCTATGTCGATACCTACTTCGTGTTTTTTACTGAGTGCGACGGCTACGTAACCCTTTGTGTGGCTGATGCTTATGTTGTACGAATTGTCGTGTAGCAACGGTCTGCCGTTTTCGTTGTACGTTATTTTTTTATGTTCGCCCAGCAGCATATATATAAGGTAACGCACGGTTAGTTTTTCAACCCGCCGGGCTTCGCATTTAGTTTCTATATCAGCGAGATAGGCGTTGTTGCGGAGTATATCTATAAGCTCGTCCGACGAATGTTCGATAGGCAACACGCCCACAATGCAATCGTCTATATTTTCTAACGTATTCATTTAAAATAATGTGTGATTGCACAAAGATAGTATAAAAAAGTGGGAACGTAAATTTACGTACGTATGAAAAAGAAAAATAGAGATGGTAAATGCAAAGCTTCACTTAGGGTCTTCTCTCTACTAAGAGACCCCTTGTGTCTCTACTAAGAGAGGAGAGGTCTCTCTACTAAGAACGGCGGGGTGTCTTAAGTATAAAGACGGGGTGGTTCTACTAAGAGCTGCATCGGGTCTCTACTAAGAAACAGCTCGCCTATCTACTAACAAAGGCGAGGGGTATCTAATAAGAAGCAACCGTCCTCTCTACTAAGAGCAACAAGGGAGTTCTCATAAGATGCGGAGAGAGAGTTCTATTAAGAGCAACTAAGTGCTTTGCAAGAGAGATATAGCCGTCCATTTGTCCTGTCGCTCATTTTTACGCTATTCTCCGAGAGTTAAGAGATTGCAGATGGTTGCCTATTGTGGCAGTTTACTTACTCTCTTGCCTTCTCTCTCAAATTAAGTAAAGGGTCGATAATATCAAAATAATATAAAAAAGAGAAGTGTTGTGAAAATAAGTAAGTAGAGAAAATGTTGAGAATTTGGGTGAAATAGAAAAAATACGCTTGGAAAACTAAAGTTATTCATCTAATTTTTGTCGGAAAAATTTAAGTAGCCAACCTTTAATGTTATGAATTAAATAAAATAATGTTAAACAGTGCTTGCTAATTGCGTAATAAGTATGTACATTTGCAAACGTTTAAAATAAATAAAATACCATGTCTGAAAATTTTGGATATATATCGCAGGTAATAGGCCCGGTGGTTGATGTTTCTTACATTCAAACAGGGCTAAAACTTCCTCAAATACACGAAGCGTTAAAGATAACTCGTGCCGATGGAAAAAGTTTGATAGTAGAAGTTCAGCAACATATAGGCGAAGATACGGTTCGTGCTGTTGCAATGGATTCTACCGACGGGTTGGCTCGAGGTATGAAGGTCGAAAATTTAGGCGTTCCTATTTCGATGCCTACTGGCAATCAGGTTAAAGGACGATTGTTAAACGTTATCGGAGAAACTATCGACGGTATGCGCAGTGTGGCTTACGATACAACGTCTCCAATCCATAGAGATCCGCCAAAGTTTGAAGACTTATCAACCTCTACCGAGATACTGTTTACGGGTATAAAGGTGATAGACCTTTTGGCTCCTTACCTAAAGGGAGGAAAAATTGGTTTGTTCGGCGGTGCAGGTGTAGGGAAGACGGTTCTTATTATGGAGCTCATAAATAATATTGCAAAGAAACACAACGGTTTTTCGGTTTTTGCGGGGGTAGGAGAGCGTACTCGTGAGGGTAACGATTTGCTGCGCGAAATGATAGAATCGGGCGTTATACGATATGGTAAGGAGTTCGAAGAAGGTATGAAGAACGGTGAGTGGGATTTGTCGAAGATAGATTATGATGAATTATCTAAGTCGCAAGCTACTCTTGTGTTCGGACAGATGAATGAACCTCCTGGTGCTCGTACCGACGTTGCTTTGTCGGGGCTAACTATTGCCGAGTCGTTCCGCGATCAGGGCGGAGACGCAGGAAATGACATCCTCTTCTTTATAGATAATATCTTCCGTTTCACGCAAGCCGGCTCAGAGGTGTCAGCTTTGTTGGGTCGTATGCCATCGGCAGTTGGTTACCAACCTACTTTAGCTTCCGAAATGGGGAAAATGCAAGAGCGTATTACTTCAACAAAATACGGATCAATCACTTCAATTCAGGCAGTATATGTGCCAGCCGACGACTTAACCGACCCGGCTCCGGCTACAACGTTCGCATTCTTAGATGCAACCACAGTGCTCGATAGAAAGATATCGGAATTGGGTATTTATCCCGCAGTGGATCCACTTGGCTCTACGTCGAGAGTTTTAGATCCTAACGTTTTGGGAGATGCTCACTACAATACGGCTCAACGTGTTAAACAGTTGCTACAAAGATACAAAGAGTTGCAAGATATTATTGCGATTTTAGGTATGGAAGAGTTGTCGGAAGAAGATAAATTGGTAGTTAATAGGGCTCGTCGCGTACAGCGTTTCTTATCTCAACCGTTCTTTATGGCAGAGGCTTTTTCGGGCGTACCGGGAGTTATGGTTTCTATAGAAGATACAATTAAGGGCTTTAATATGATTATGGACGGTGAGGTTGATTATCTTCCCGAACAGGCTTTCTTAAACGTTGGAACTATAGAAGATGCGATAGAGAAAGGTAAGAAATTAACGGCTTCTAGTAAGTAAATTAGAGTATATGAGATTAGAAATAATTTCTCCTGAAAAGATAATATATATAGGTGAGGCAGAAATGGTTAGCTTGCCCGGTTTGAAGGGAAGCTTTACTATACTTGAACGTCACGCTCCTATTATTTCTTCTTTATCTAAAGGGAAGGTGGTTTATCGTAAAGACGCTCAAGAGTATTCTTGCGAGATAAATGGAGGATTTATAGAGATGAAAGATAATAAAATAACTGTCTGTGTAGAGTAATGAACAAGCTTAAGCAACATAGCAAGATAAAGGATTCGCTGATTTATCTTACATTGATAACAGTATTCTTGTATTCGTTGATAACGGTTTATTGGAGTCATATATTTATAGACAAGTCGTTGCTTTATTGGTCTTTAGGCGTTATAACTTTCTTTTTTCTCTACGAAACATTTTCAATCGTATTTGTTAATAAACAGGCTAAGATAGCTAAACCGAAGCAAATGGTTGCTGTATATATGATGTTGAAGGGACTAAAATTATTTGTGTTTCTAGGAACTTTAGTAATTTATATGCTGGCAATAAAGATAGAAGCAAAACGCTTTGTGTTAGTGTCTGTGGCAATTTATTTTATTTACTTATTATTAGATACCTTGTTTCTGTCGTGGGTTGAAAAAGGTATTAAAACAGAAAAAACGGAAGATAAATGATTACTCGTGTAAAATATATATTAATTCTTGTTTTGTTCTCTATGTCTGCGTGTTTTACAGCTAATGCAGCACACGAAGAGGGAGAAAATATAAATGTAAGAGAGCTAATTCTCGACCACGTCGGAGATAGTTATGATTGGCATATGGCAACTATTGGAGATAAGCATATCTCTATTCCTTTACCTGTTATTGTAAAGGGAAAAGACTCAGGTTGGCACGTGTTTATGTCGTCTAAGTTTCATCACGGACACGATTCTTATATGGGTTTCTCTATAGCGCAAGAAGGCGATTATAAAGGCAAAATAGTCGAAACATTAGACTCTGGAGAAGTGGTAAGACCTTGGGATATTTCATTAACAAAGAATGCGGCATCGTTGCTTATGAGTAGCATCGTTTTGGTTGTAATATTAATGATGTGTGCCAGATGGTATAAAAAGAGAGAGAATAGTCCGGAAGAAATCTCCCCCAAGGGATTTATTGCCTTTGTAGAGTTAGTAATAATGAGTGTGGTAGACGGCGTAATAAAACCGTGTATAGGTAAAAATTATAAAAGATATACACCTTATTTGTTAACTGTGTTCTTCTTTATAATATTCAATAACCTATTAGGTTTAATCCCAATATTCCCAGGAGGAGCAAACGTAACGGGTAATATTGCTGTAACTTCGGTTCTTGCCTTATTCACTTTTGTAATAGTAAATATATTTGGTTCAAGAGAATATTGGAAAGAAATATTTTGGCCAGAGGTTCCCGCTTGGTTGAAATTGCCTATCCCTATTATGCCAGCAATAGAATTGGTAGGAGTTTTCACAAAGCCTTTCGCATTGATGATTCGTTTGTTTGCTAATATTCTAGCAGGACACGCTATAGTTTTAGGACTTACGTGTATGATTTTTCTTACTGTTAGCTTAGGAACTACAATGAATACAGTTATGACAGGTCTTTCGGTTGTGATGACGGTATTTATTGATTTTATAGAATTATTGGTCGCATACATTCAAGCTTATGTGTTTACTATGCTTTCGTCTGTATTTATAGGTTTATCGCAAGTAGAACCACATCATCATAAAGATTGAGATTAAAAATAAATAAACAATTAAAAACTTAGTATTATGTTATTATCCATCTTATTAACAACAGGTGCCGGTTTGGCAAAATTAGGAGCAGGTTTAGGAGCAGGTTTAGCTGTTATTGGAGCAGGCTTAGGTATTGGTAAAATCGGGGAAGCAGCAATGGACGGTATAGCTCGTCAACCAGAAGCTGCTGGTGATATTCGTACGAATATGATTATGGCTGCTGCTCTTATCGAGGGTGTTGCCTTATTCGCAGTTGTAGTTTGCGGATTCTTATTGTAATCAATTACGAAATATATTGATGTGTTAATGTGCTTTTAATTAAGCATATTAACCATCAATACATAAAAATCATTTTTATGTCATTATTAACACCTGATTTTGGTTTATTCTTTTGGATGCTTTTATCTTTTGGGATAGTGTTCTTTGTTTTGGCAATGTTCGGTTTCCCAGTTATAGTTAAAATGGTTGACAAACGTAAAGAATTTATAGATAATTCTTTAGAGTCGGCAAAACAAGCTAACGAGAGATTGAAAGGTATAAAGGAAGAAAGCGAAAAGATTTTATCTGACGCTCACTTAGAGCAAGCTCGTATTTTACGAGAAGCTAACGAGGTTAGATTACAAATTATAAGTGAAGCAAAGGATCAAGCTCATATAGAGGCTAACAAAATTATCGAAGAAGCTAATCAAAGTATTCAAAAGGAAAAAGAAATTGCAATGAGAGATGTTCATAATCAGATTGCAGTTTTATCTATTGATATTGCAGAAAAAATTCTTCGTAAGAATTTGGATAATAAGTCAGCTCAAATGGAATTGGTTGATAAATTAATTGACGAAGCTCAAAAGAATTAATAGAGGATATGAATTTAGGAATAATTGCTACCAGATATGCACGTGCAATATATGAATATGCGGCAGTGAACAGTTGTGAAACTGCCATATACAAAGAAATGAATGTGCTTAATCAGAATTTTGAAAAGTTTCCTAATCTACAAAAGGCATTAATAGATCCTACCGTTACAAACGATAAAAAAATAAAATTGCTTTTAACGGCTTGTGGTATTAAAATTAATCCCGTTTTGGAGAAGTCTATCGCAATGATAGTTGAAAACGGAAGAGCTGATTATATGGCAAATATAGCTTTAAAGTATGTCGAATTATACAGAAAAGCTAAGAGCATTACAATAGTTTCTCTTACTACAGTTGATACATCTGGAGAGGAAATAGAAAAAGCTCTTTTAGATATTATTCCTAAAAAAGAAAACGATACTATTGAGTTTCATACAAAAGACGATTCTTCTATAATAGGAGGATTTGTATTAGAGATTGGAGATAAACGTATGGACGCAAGCGTTAAAACTCAATTGAATCAATTAAAATTAGATTTAACAGATTAAGAAAACGATATGGCAGACATAAAAGCAAGTGAAGTTTCGGAAGTATTAAAAATGCAATTAGAAGGCATTGATACTCGTGTAGAGTTTGCTGAAGTAGGAAAAGTATTGCAAGTTAGCGATGGTGTAGTTCGTATTTTTGGATTAAGTAATGCCGAAGCAGGAGAATTACTTCAATTCGATAATGGAGATATGGCCGTTGTGATGAACTTAGAAGAAGATAATGTTGGTGCCGTGCTTTTTGGTCCTACAGATAATATTAGAGAAGGAGATACGGTTAAGAGAACTAAACGTATAGCTTCTGTATCTATGGGAGAAGAAATGTTGGGTCGTGTAGTTAATCCTTTGGGACAACCAATAGATGGTAAAGGTCCAATAGGTGGAGAACTTATCGATATGCCTTTAGAAAGAAAAGCACCAGGAGTAATATATCGCCAACCTGTAAACGAACCTCTTCAAACAGGGATAAAAGCTATTGATGCTATGATTCCTATAGGTAGAGGACAACGCGAACTTATTATTGGAGACCGTCAGACTGGCAAGTCTGCTATTGGTATTGATACTATTATTAATCAAAAAGCTAATTATGATGCTGGTGATCCTGTGTATTGTATATATGTAGCTATCGGACAAAAAGGTTCAACTGTAGCCAATATAGTTAATACACTTAAAGAACACGGTGCTATGGACTATACTATAATAGTTTCGGCTACCGCTTCTGATCCTGCGGCTTTACAGTTTTACGCTCCTTTTGCTGGAGCTGCTATTGGTGAATATTTCAGAGATACCGGTCGTCACGCTTTAGTTATTTATGATGATTTATCTAAACAGGCTGTTGCGTATCGTGAGGTTTCTTTGATTTTACGTCGTCCTTCAGGACGTGAAGCTTATCCAGGAGATATATTCTATCTTCACTCTCGTTTGTTAGAAAGAGCCGCAAAAATTATTAAGAATGATAAAGTAGCTGCTGAGATGAACGACCTTCCTGATAATTTGAAAGATAAAATAAAAGGCGGAGGTTCACTTACTGCCTTACCTATAATAGAAACTCAAGCTGGAGACGTTTCAGCATACATTCCTACCAATGTTATTTCTATTACTGACGGACAAATATTCCTTGAAACAGGTTTGTTTAATGCAGGTATTCGTCCTGCTGTTAATGTTGGTATCTCTGTTTCTCGTGTTGGAGGTAATGCTCAAGTAAAGGCAATGAAAAAAGTAGCTGGTACGCTTAAAACCGACCAAGCTCAATTTAGAGAGTTAGAGGCTTTCTCTAAATTCGGTGGAGATATGGACGCTGTAACTCGTGCTACTCTTGATAAAGGACGTAAAAATTCGCAACTATTGATTCAACCTCAGTATGCTCCTGTTCCTGTGGAAAAAGAAATTGCTATTATATATGTAGGTACTCAAGGCTTGCTTTCTAATGTTCCTTTGGAAAAAGTGCGAGAATTTGAAACTGCATTCTTAGATATTTTGGAAACAAAACATAAAGAAGATATATTGAGCGTTCTTAAAGCAGGAATACTAAACGAAGAGGTAGAAAATAAACTTAAAGAAGTAGCAATTAGCGTAGCGAAAAACTACTAAAAAGATAAAAGTTAAAAACTAAAAGATAAAAGTTGGCGCAAAGCGTATACAAAAGACAATGTGTTAACTTTTATCTTTCAACTTTTGGTTTTTAGCTTTCACTTTTAACTCTTAAATTAAAAAACGTGGCTTCATTAAAAGAAATAAAAGGTAGAATAACATCAGTTAAATCGACACAGAAGATAACGTCGGCAATGAAAATGGTAGCTTCCGCTAAATTGCGTAAAGCACAGTACCAAATAGAAAGATTTTTACCTTACCAAGGTAAATTAAATGAAATATTAAGTTCTTTCTTGTCTTCAACAACTGATTTTGATTCTAATTTGGCAGAAGAAAGAGAAGTTAATAGATTAGCCATTGTAGTGGTTTCTTCTAACTCAAGTTTATGTGGAGCATTTAATGCCAATGTAATCAAACTTCTTAATGATACTCTCAACAAATATAAGGGTTTAAGTTGCGAAAATATAGAAATTTATGCAATAGGAAAGAAGGTGGAAGATTATGTAAATAAACTAACTCTTCCTTTCGTAGTTAAAGGTGGCTATATTGATTTAATGGATAAGCCAAATTTTGATGAAGCTAAACAAATTGCCAACGAACTCGTAGAAAGATTTTCAAAGTCTGAGATTGATAGGGTGGAACTTATCTATAATCATTTTAAGAGTAATGCAGTCCAAATTCCTACTGACGAACAGTATCTTCCTATTGATTTAACCATACAAACAAACAATGTAACGCCAGTTAATGCCGATTATATTGTTGAACCAGACAAAGAAACTGTATTACATTCTTTAATACCTAAATCGTTATACAGTAAACTATATGCAGTTATATTAGACTCGGCAGCTGCCGAACACGCTGCGCGAGTAATGGCTATGCAAATAGCGACCGACAATGCTGACGATTTACTTGAAGAATTAACAATTCAATTTAATAAACAGCGTCAACAAGCTATTACAAACGAACTCTTAGATATATTGGGAGGTTCTGAAGCTCTTAAATAAGAGTTTTGTCTATTAGATTAGACTTTTTATTATTAAACTAAATTCATTTATATGAGAACACAAATTACAAAAAAAATTCTGTGTCTTGTTTTGTTGTGTACCACTTGTTCTTTAGTTTCTTATGGAACAATACGCGAAAAAATAAACATAGGCACTGATTGGAAATTCAAAACAAAAATTCTAACTAATGCTCCAGCTACAGAAGATTATGATGATTCTTCGTGGAGTAGTGTTAGTATTCCTCATACTTGGAATGCTTTAGATGCTCAAGATGGAGGTAGTGCTCAAAACAATAATTCAGGATCTGGTTATCTACAAACAACCAGTTGGTACAGAAAAACACTAAAATGGAATCAAGAGTACGAAGGAAAGAAAATCTATTTAGATTTTTTAGGTGCTAATATTCAGGCAGAAGTGTATATCAACGGAGTTTCTGTTGGAATACACAAAGGTGGTTACACTGCTTTCCGCTTCGATATTACTAATAACTTAAAAGAAGGCGATAACATTATTGCTGTAAAAGTTGATAACGATAATAATGGTAGCAAGCTTCAAGATATTGCACCTATATCGGGCGACTTTTCTTTCTATGGAGGTATTTATCGTAAAATACATATAGTCGTAGTAAATCCTGTTCACGTCGACTTAATGGATAAAGCTTCTTCTGGTTTATATTTAACTACTACTAATGTATCAAACACAAGCGCAAACTTAGAGGTTAGGGCAAAAGTAGTCAACGAATCAAATGAACCTAAAACCGTAAACCTAAAAGCTGTATTCAAACACCCCGATACTTTTAATGCTATAGATGAAGTACCTAAGCCTGTTTTTGATGTTGCTACAATGACTAAGAATGGCGAAGTTATTGAAACTCTAAACGATGATAATATCGTTATCCCTGCCAATTCTTCTTACGAATTTAAGAAACAAATAACTGTATCAAATCCTCGCTTATGGAATGGTTTGGAAGATCCTTATCGTTATCTTGTAGATTTTACAGTTTCTGAAGGAAACTCTGTTATTGATGCAGTATCTGAATATGTAGGTTTTCGTTATTTCTCTGCAAATCAAAATGGATTTTACTTAAATGGTAAATTATATCCTCTTCGTGGTATTTGTCGTCATCAAGACTGGGAAGGTCTGGGTAATGCTATTACTGAAACAGAACATAATATAGACTTTGGTATGATGTACGATATAGGAGCAAATACAGTTCGTTTGGCTCATTATCCTCAAGACCCTTATATGTACGATCTCTGCGATCGCTATGGTATTGTTGTTTGGGCTGAAATTCCTTTTGTAGATCATATTGGTAATAATGCCAATTTTGAAACTGTTACTCGTCAGCAATTGGAGGAAATGATTAAGCAACAATATAATCGTCCTTCTATTCTTATGTGGGGATTACAAAACGAAGTTAAATCAAGTTACGATGCTAAAATGATTCCTATGATGCAGGGCTTACACGACTTAGCTTACTCTATCGATCCTACTCGTCTTACAGTTCAAGCAACTAATCAAGGTACGGCGCGTAATTGGAAGTCCGACTTAATAGGCTGGAATATATACCACGGTTGGTATCAAGATGGCTCTTTAGGAGGGTTTATGGACGGTTGTAGAAATAAAACAGTACCTGAAGGTATGGCAGAATATGGTGCAGGAGCAAATGTTAATCATCACGAAATAGGACGAACTACTCGTCCGCAACACGATGGCGACTGGCACCCAGAAGAATGGCAAAACTATGTTCACGAAGCGGCGGCTAAAAGTATTGCTACCAGAAACTATATTTGGGGAACTTATATTTGGAATATGTTTGAATTTGGTTCGGATTGGAGAGATGAAGGTGAACGTCCGGGTGTAAACGATAAAGGCTTAGTAACTTTCGACCGTTCGATTAAGAAAGATAGCTATTATCTGTATAGAGCTAACTGGAGTAAAGATCCATTTTCTTATATTTCAAGTCGCAGGTTTAACGAAAGAGACGTTGATGATACTCCTGTAACTATTTATTCTAATTGCGAATCTGTAGAGTTGTTTTTAAACGGAGTATCGCAAGGTAAGAAAACTAAAACAAGCAATACTTGTGGTATTTTTACTTGGAATAAAATATCTTTAACCAATGTAGGAGAAAACACTATAAAGGTTGTAGGCTTAAGTAATGGGAAAGAATATACAGATGAAATAATCTGGAACAGAGTATTAGCATCGTCAACCAGTTTAACATCGTCAACATTATATGTCGATAACGCTAAAAAGAGAATAGGATTAACTACCGAAGATATTGCATATAACCAATTAGACAAATATCTTATAGGTGATAAAGGTGCAACTTTTGCTTTATTTGAAAGCGACGGAACTACGGCTGTAACTTCTGGAACTGTAAAAATAGGAATGAAAGTAATAGTAACCTCAGAAAGTGGTAAGGAAACCGCAATTTATAATATTGTAGCTTCGAGCCATTTGGCTTTAGGTAAAGCTGTAACTACCGACTCTACAGAAGCGGGCAACGATGCATCCAATGCTGTCGATGGTAATTCTTCTACACGCTGGGCTGCCGCAAATTCAAGTTCTCACTGGTTACAGATAGATTTAGGGAAAAAATATATACTTAATCAAGTGGTGGTTCACTGGTTTAATAATACGAGTTCGTCAAGAAGCTACTACTACACAATAGGAGGAAGCAATAATGGTAGTTCTTTTACAACTTTAGTTAATCGTTCTACAAATACGGTAGTAGGTAAAGTAACGAGTAATATTTCAAACAAAGAGGCTCAATATCTTAAGATTAATGTAACTGGGTCGTCTACAGGTTCGGCATATCCATCTATCTACGAAGTAGAAGTTTATGGTTGGATGTTGGAGTCTGATGTTTACGAAGTTAATTTCGACAAAGGTTATATATTAGTTCCCGAACCCGAAGGGGCTGCCAACATTACAACAGCCGAGTTTAGCGAAAATGTAACTATATCAGGTATTCAAAATAATGAATTGCAAACTGCATCGTACTTTATTCAGAATGGAGATAAACTAATTATTACTGATTCTCAGAAAAAGAAAAACGAATTTAATATCTATATAGGCAAACTTCCTAATAGTATTTCAACGATTTCAAACGATTCTAATTTATTTGCTATTACAGAAAACAACGGTTTTGTAGAAATTAAACTTTCTGATAACGTAGGAGAGGCTCGACTTGAGGTTTACGATATTGTAGGTAAAACTGTTTATTCTTCTATTGTAAATGATAAAACAGAATTAAACTTACCTTCTGGAGTTTATGTCTTTAAGGTATCTACAGATTCGAACTATAAAACAGTGAAGTACATTGTGAAATGAAGATTATAGGCGTGTGAACGGATGTTAATTAACACTTGACAAACGCCTTTTAATTTTGTACCTTTGTGTAAACAAAAAGTATATAACCGTCAGGAGATAACTCTTGGCGGTTTTTTCGTACTGTGTTTAAAGGAAAACTCGGTATCTTTCGATGTAAAACTCAGTGAGTCTAACGACGAAACTCACCGAATTTAAAGGTCAAAGACACTGAGAGATTTTTTTGTCACACTGAGTTTGTAGTAAAAAGTCTTTGCGCTGCCTAAAGAACACAATTTAGAGGAATATCATTACGGTTAAAGATTGTAAAGTTGGGTTAAAGTTTGGATTGAGGCTATAAAACAAAAATGCAACATCCGACTAAGTTTGTCAAATGTTGCATTAAATGTTGATTAGTATTTTCTTAATCTTTAGTAAGCTTTGTACATAGGTAATGTATCTATACAGAAGTTGTTTATAAAGCTTGCAGCCTTATTTACTTCAGCTTCGCCGTAATTGATATATACTTCGGCTGATGTTTTGAATAATTCGGCATTGCGATTAGCATCAGAAAGCATTAGATAACCTATAATAATATGACCAGCAGAATCGACTAAGCGACGAGCTTGGAAATCCACATATTCATTATCTTTAGTTTCAGAAACAGTATTAACCATTTGTTCGTAGGTTTCTACCATCTTAGCCAACTTAGCTTTCAAACTGTCGTATTCGGGTTTTAACTCCTCAGTTTGATATTCTTTCATCTGATTAAGATAAGTACCTGTTAATACGTGACGGATAGCAGCTACTACTTGCAACTGAGTTGTTCCTTCGTATATGTTTGTGATACGAGCATCGCGATATAATCTTTCACAAGCATAATCTTTCATAAATCCCGAACCTCCGTGAACTTGCACACAGTCGTAAGACGTTTGATTAGCATATTCAGTAGCCATAGCTTTACCAAGAGGAGTAAATGCATCAGCAAGTTTTTTATACTTCTTAAGTTCAGCTTTTTCTTCTGGTTCTAATTTACGTTCTTTCTCAATATCTTCTAATATTTTGTAAATATCTACGAAGCGAGCGGTTTCGTAAAGAATAGTACGAGAGGCATCTAATTTAGCTTTGATATTAGCAACCATTTCGTAAACAGCAGGAAATTCGATAATTGCTTTTCCGAATTGTTTTCTTTCTTTTGCGTAAGCTAATGCTTCTCGGTAAGACGCTTCAGATATACCAGTAGCTTGAGCTATAATACCTAAGCGAGCACCATTCATCAAAGACATAACGTAGCGAATTAAACCTAACTTACGTTGTCCGCAAAGTTGAGCTTTAGCGTTTTTGTATGTTAATTCGCAAGTAGGAGAGCCTTTGATACCCATTTTGTTTTCTATACGACGAACATCAACTCCTCCGTCTTTCTTATCGTAGATAAACATCGATAATCCGCGACCGTCTTTTGTTCCTTCTTCCGAACGAGCTAAAACTAAGTGAATGTCGGCATCTCCGTTTGTTATAAAGCGTTTAACGCCATTAAGTCTCCAACAATCTTCTTTCTCATCGTAAGTTGCTCTTAACATAACCGATTGAAGGTCAGAACCAGCATCTGGTTCAGTTAAGTCCATAGACATAGTTGCGCCAGCACATACTTGAGGAATAAACTCTTTACGTTGTTCTTCATTACCAAATTCGTATAAAGTTTCGGCACAATCTTGTAAAGCCCAAAGATTACCAAAACCAGCATCGGCACGAGAAGTAAGTTCAGATGCCATAATGAATGTTACCATAGGGAAGTTTAATCCTTCGTATCGGCGAGGCATAGAAAGACCCATAAGCCCAGCTTTAACTGTAGCATCTAAGTTTTCGGCAGTGCCAGGAGCGTAAACAACACGATTGTTTACTACTTTAGGACCAACAGCGTCTACACCTTCGGCGTTAGGACCTATAATGTCTCCACATATTTCACCAGTAATTTCCATTACCTTTTCGTAACTATCCATTGCGTCTTCGAAGTCGAAAGGCGCATAGTCGAAGTTTTTACTGTCGGTGTAATTTCTTTCTTTAAGCTCCACTATTCTCTTCATAAGAGGGTGTGTTAGGTGGTGCTTCAAAGAAGGATTGTCTAAATAAAAATTAGCCATTATAATTAAATTTTTAAGTTATTGTTCAAATAAATATAAATAAATACACGATACCTAATATTATTGCCATTCCGAAACTTAGTAAAGAACCTATTAAAAGGTATTCAGTCTTTGCTGTTTCTGTATCCTTGAATCGCAATAAAGATTTAGCGGCAAAAATAAATCCTACTGCTGCAAACTGATTAAAGACAACCAATATAAAAGATAATACGCGTTCTAAAGAGCCTATTATTCTTCCTGCTTTAATTAACGAATTATTTTTTTCATCATCAGATACCATTATACTGTTTGCTTCCATAAACTTTTTTATAAATATGTTGTATGGTTTGCCGCATAGTAATATGGAAAACACAAAGAATAAAATTTGTATCGTTATTGTGCCGAAAGATGTTTCGTTAATCTTAGAATATAAAATAACTATAGAAGAGATAATAATTATATGTAGAAGTTGATCTAAGAAAAATAGATTTTTTTTAACTCTACAATTAAGTTGATTATTTAAGATTAAGGAACTTTTCAGTAAGTCGAGAAGAAGATGAAATACAGATATTATTAATGCTGCCCACCAGAAAGATATACTAAAAGATAGTAAATAAGAAGATACTAAAACAACTAAAAAGTGATAGCAATGCACTTTAGAAAAGTATTTGTTATCCTTTTGGTCGCACCAACTTTGGGGCTGAAAATAAAAATCAGCCATTAGGTGAGCTATATATTGTAAAAGTAATAATTTAATCATAAATTAATGAATAACTTCTTCAAAATATTTAACTGCACTATTAATAGCATTCCACCCTGCGGTTCGTGAATGCTGATTAATAGTCGATTGAGTTTTACCTATAATATGTTTAATTTCTTCTTCTGTTTTTTGCAATAATTTATAGTAGATAATCTCGCTTTGAGAAGCTGTCATTTTAGAAAATATCACATCAAGAAGTTCACATATAGGTTCAAAACTTTCATTCCAGTTATTATTGCCACTTCTAAATGTTAGAGTATTTTTTATCTTCTCGTGAATAGTCATCTCATTGACTGCTCTGCCTGAAAAATAAATAGCCTCTCCATCAATAATTCCTTTTTCTTTATCCCAAATAGATAAATTTCCAACTCCTATCGCTACTCTTATCCCATAAGTTTTGAAGTCTTGAAACTTCTTATCCTTTATGTTAGCTTGCTCTATCGGAAGCTTTTTTATAAAAGCTTTTAATAGTAATGCTACTCTTAAAGCTATTTTAGGCTCTTCGAGAACACATTCTATGTAATCTCCCTTTATTAGTCGTCCATAAAACATAGGAGTAAAATTATCACTTAATTCTATCAAAAGATCTTTTAATCCTTTTTCAAGAATCCATCTTTGTTCTACATTCAAAGAAGTTGAACTTATGATGTCGGCTGATATTGTTGCTTTATTCATAGAGCAAAGATACTAAAATTATCGGCTCTACAACCGATAATGGGTGATTATCGGCTCTACAACCGATAATGGGTGATTATCGGCTCTACAACCGATAATTTACGAGATATTCATTATTAATATAGCTTCTAATTCTGTTGTTTCCGATATATCTCTTGTGGGTATGATATAAACATATCCTTTCTTGGAATAAATAAAGAAATAGTTTTTGTTTTTCTCGAATTTATCAACATCACTCCACAATAGACTTTTTGTATTTGTTGAAGTTACAATATCTATTCCTTCGTTGGTGAAATCCATTGTAATATTACCGAAAGCTCCAGGGCTTTTTTCGGCAATAGCTTCACCTGTTGCAAAAAGATTTTTCTTTGCTTTATTCCGAGTATATCCTAAAAAAATAAATACTCCTACGCATATCAAGCATATAACCGAATACATACTAAGTCCGTAAGTTGTATAATGCCAAGCACCTCCAATAACATTCAAAAATGTTAGAATATATATTGCTGGAACAAGACACCCTGTAATAGGAGCTTTCTTTTTCTGATAATACTCTTGAAAGTTTACCCAATCGGCAACTGATAAGTTATAAGCTATCTTCATCAGAGATTATTTACTGTTCTTTTTATAGAACTTTATCATCTTAGGCACTACGCTTTCAACGTCTCCTGTAATAACATAATCGGCAATAGCATTAATAGGAGCATTAGGGTCGTTGTTGATTGCTATAATCATAGACGAATCTTGCATACCCGCAATGTGTTGTATTTGTCCTGAAATACCACAAGCGATATAAAGTTTAGGGCGTACAGTTACTCCAGTTTGACCTATCTGACGTTCGTGTTCGCAATATCCAGCATCAACAGCAGCACGAGAAGCTCCAACTTCAGCACCGATAGTATTAGCTAAATCGTATAATAAACCGAAACCTTCTTTAGATCCCATACCGTAACCTCCAGCTACAATAATAGGAGCTCCTTTAATATTAACTTTAGAAGCTTCAACGTGGCGCTCTATTATACTAACAACAAAATCGCAGTCGCTAACATAATTAGCTACTTCGTGTTTTACTGTTTCTCCCTTATAATTAGCGTCAAGAATTTCTTTTTTCATAACACCTTCGCGAACGGTTGCCATTTGAGGTCGATTATCAGGATTGATAATTGTAGCAACAATGTTTCCACCGAAAGCAGGACGTATTTGATAAAGAAGATTTGTGTAATTTGTATTTGTTTTCTTTTCTTCGTGGTCGCCTATTTCTAAAGAAGTACAGTCGGCTGTTAGTCCGCTAAATAAAGCAGAAGAAACTCTTGGGCCTAAATCTCTACCTATACTTGTTGCTCCCATAAGAGCTATTTGAGGTTTTTCTTCTTCGAAAAGTTTCACAAGAATAGATGTGTGAGGAAGAGAAGAGTAGGGGTATAAACGAGAATCGTTAAATGTGTGAAGAACGTCAACTCCGAAAGGGAATACTTGTTCTCCGATATTATCTAAATCGTTGCCTATAGCAACTGCTTCTAACTTACAGTTTAGTTTGCTTGCTAAAGAGCGTCCTTTGGTAAGGAGTTCAAGACTTACGTCTTCTACTTTACCGTTTTCTATTTCGAGATATACAAATAAATTGTTCATAATGTTATCCAATGGTGTGATTACTAATTAACTCTATCATCAACTCTTCTATCTCATTGTCTGAGTCGGTAAGAGTTTTACTCTCTTTAGCTTGGAAAACCACGTTTTCTATCTTCTTTACTTTAGTAGGAGAACCCGAAAGCCCACATTGTTGAGCATCGGCATTAACGTCAGCTACATTCCATTCTGTTAAGTTTAAGTAAGAACGACCATTGCAAAGATTAACGTAATCATTGTTTTCTGCTTGCTTTTCAATCATAGTGCGAGCATATTTATACTTCTGTATAAGTTTTGCATTGCGGGGACGACATTCGGCAGCCGAACCGTTTACTGTAATTAATAAAGGAAGTTTTCCTTCTACAACTTCAACACCTCTTTCTAAGCGTCTTTTTACTTTGATAGCTCCATCTTTTACCGACTGAATTTCTTCAGCATAAGTAATTTGAGGGATTCCTAACTTTTCTGCAACTTGAGGTCCAACTTGAGCTGTATCTCCATCAATAGCCTGACGACCTGAGATAATTACATCAAACTCGCCAATCTTTCTGATAGCCATACTAAGAGCATAGCTTGTTGCAAGAGTGTCGGCACCTGCAAAAGCGCGGTCGCTTATTAGGTAGCCTCCATCAGCTCCTCTGAATAAGCCTTCGCGAATAATGTCGGCAGCACGAGAAGGACCCATTGTTAGTAACTCAACGGTAGAACCGGGATATTCATCTTTCAAACGGAGCGCTTGCTCCAATGCATTTAAGTCTTCTGGATTAAAAATAGCAGGAAGAGCTGCGCGGTTTATAGTTCCATCAGCTTTCATTGCATCTTTTCCAACATTCCTTGTGTCAGGAACTTGTTTAGCCAGTACAATAATTTTTAGACCCATTGTTATTAGTTATAATATTACTATTTATTTATTTTAATTGAGGCAAAAGTAAGGTATTTTATTAAGTTAACAAAAGAAACTTAAATAAAACTGCACAATAATACAGTTTTTGTGCTTAATTTGAAACTCCATTATTTGCTATTGTTTTTGTCAACTCTATAAATTCTTCTACGGATAATTGTTCAGGACGCATATTAAATATAGGGTTAGTGAGCAATTCATTATCTTTACCTATCAATGCTTTTAAGGAGTTACGCATAGTTTTGCGTCTCTGATTGAAAGCTGTTTTAACAACTGTACGCAGCAGGCTTTCATCACAATCTAATGTAGTTCGATTGTTTCTGGTCATTTTTATAACTGCCGACTTAACCTTAGGAGGAGGGTCGAACACTACAGGTTCTACAGTAAAAAGATATTCTATATCATACCATACTTGTAGCAATACAGTTATTATGCCAAACGATTTTTTGCCAGGTTTAGCAGCTAAACGTTCAGCAACTTCTTTTTGTATCATACCTGTGCAACAAGGAATTTTATCTTTATATTCTAATACCTTAAAAAATATCTGACTTGATATATTATAAGGGTAATTGCCAGTTACGCAAAAAGGAGTAGAAAAGTATTCATCTAAATTCATCTTTAGAAAATCTTTCTCTATAATCCTGCCTTTGAGTTTGGCGTAATTATTGTTTAAGTACTCTACCGATTCGGTATCAAGTTCGACTACAGTCAGTTCTCTTTTGTTCTCCAACAAGAACTGAGTAAGCACTCCAGTGCCAGGGCCAACCTCTAATACTGGTAACTCAGGATAATCGTTAATTGTATCAGCTATTCTTTTAGCTATCGATAAATCTTTCAAAAAGTGTTGTCCTAAAGATTTCTTAGGACGTATTTCTCTTCTGTATTGCATATTTTTATTACCTTTGCGACTCACAAAAGTAAGTAAAATTTAGATTGCATACTAATGAATAACAAATTGAAAGCAGGTTTAATTAAATTTGCAAAAACATTTTTTCCTCTATTGTTCGGACTATTTATCTTCTGGCTTGTGTTTAGAAGTATGGATTTCAATGAAATAATGTCGATACTTAAGCAAGATGTTAACTGGTGGTTTATAGCTCTGTCTCTCCCTTTTGGGTTGTTAGCTAACATTGTGCGTGCTTATCGTTGGAATTTATTGATAGCACCTCTTGGTTTTACTCCTAAGAAGTCGAACTTGGTTTATGCCGTTTTAGGTAATTATGGAGTAAACTTAGTATTTCCTCGTTTGGGCGAAGTATGGCGTTGTACTATGATTACTCGTTACGAGAAAATTCCTTTTACTAAATTATTCGGAACTCTTATTACAGATCGCCTTGCCGATACAATGATGGTAGCACTTATTGTTATTGCAGCATTTATAATGAATGTACCTTATTTTAATAGTTTTTTTGAACAACACCCTGAAGTCTTCAATAGTTTTAATAACATTATAACATCGGTATGGACTTATGTTTCTGTTGTTGCATTAGTTGCAGTAGTATGGTTGTTTTACTATTTGTTTAGACATCACCCTTTGGTGAAAAAGATAAAACAAATGCTTGCCAGTGTATGGGAAGGAATACATACTATTTCGGTAATGAAAGAGAGAAGATTATTTATTTTCTATACAATTCTTATTTGGTTAGGATATTATTTATACTTTTACATTTGTTTTTACGCATTCCCCTTTACCGAAAGTTTAGGTTGGAATTGCGGATTAATAGCTTTTGGTATGAGTAGCGTAGCCGTTGCAGTGCCTGTGCAAGGAAGTATAGGACCTTGGCACGCTATGGTAATAGCAGTGTTGATAGGTTTTGGAGTTACATCGATAGATGCAGGAGCTTTTGCTTTTTGTGTACACACTATACAACAATTAGTATTTACCGCCGCATTTGGATTGTTTGGAGTAATAGCACTACCAATAGCAAATAAAGGAAAGTGAAACTTATAAAAATATAATCATGGAAAACAGCATTTTGAATCTTAAGCCTTCGAATGTTTGGAAGCACTTTTACGCATTAACACAAATTCCTCGTCCTTCAGGACAAATGGAAGAGATAACTAAATTTGTAGAAAACTTTGGTAAATCATTAAAGTTAGAAACTCTTCGCGATGAAGCTGGTAATATATGTATTCGCAAACCAGCAACTAAAGGTTACGAAAATAAAAAAACAATTATTCTGCAATCGCACTTAGATATGGTGCCGCAAGCTAATTCCGACATTAATTTCGATTTCTCTCAAGATGCGATACAGGCTTATGTAGATGGTGATTGGGTAAAAGCTAAAGGAACAACATTAGGAGCCGATAACGGAATAGGAGTTGCTGCTACTATGGCTGTATTAGAAGCTACAGACTTAGAGCACGGTCCGTTAGAAGGAGTTTTTACAATCGACGAAGAAACAGGAATGTTTGGAGCAGTAGCTATTCGTCCCGGATTTATAGAAGGAAAAATAATGCTTAACTTAGATTCGGAACTTGATGGCGAACTATACATAGGTTGTGCAGGTGGAGCTGATGTAGAAATACAATTTCAGTACGAAGACGAAGAGTGGATATCTAAAGACGATATTGCAGTAAAAGTTTCTTTAACCGGACTTAAAGGCGGACACAGTGGAGTAGATATTCATCTTGGCAGAGCTAATGCTAATAAGCTTATGTTTCGTTTCTTAAAAGAAGCTATGCAAACTTACAACATTCGTCTTTCTTCAATATCTGGAGGAACTTTGCGTAACGCTATCCCAAGAGAAGCATTTGCAATTATCGTTATAGACGGAAAAGATAAATACGATAAAGTTAAAGCGATGATTGCAGGCTATGAAGATTTGTTTAATCAAGAATATAAAGGAATAGAAAACAAGATAAATTTCAAATCTGAGTTTGTAGATATAACAACCGATATGAAACTTATTCCTAAAAACATACAAACTAAACTTACTCACGCAATAACAGCTTGTCCTAACGGAGTGGTAAATATGTTTGCAGAACTTGATAACACTGTCGAAACGTCTATTAACGCAGCTATTGTAAAATCAGAAGAAGGAATTACCGATGTAAAGTTTTTAGCTCGTAGTTCTTCCGAAAGCAAAAAGATGGCTATTTGTAGTGCAGCCGAAAGTGTATTTGCATTGGCAGACGCCGATAGCATAGAAACAGGTAATAGTTATCCGGGCTGGGATCCAAATCCACAATCAGAAATACTGGCAATAATGTCTGATGTGTATGAAAAACAAAGAGGAGAAAAACCCAAAGTACAAGTAATGCACGCAGGCTTAGAGTGTGGAATTATACTTTCTAATGTTCCTGGTTTAGATACCGTATCATTCGGGCCAACAATTAGATTCCCTCATTCTCCAGATGAAAAAGTTGAAATAGCATCTGTAGAGAAGTTTTGGAACTATTTAGTAGAGATATTAAAGCAAGCTCCAAATAAATAATAGTATAACGATTAAACTTATTGAGGGTTTAGTTTGTCATATACTCATAGTAATAACAACTAATAAAAAGTAAAATCATGAAGAAGTTTGTATTATTTGGGCTTTTAGCCTTACTGTTTAGTTCGTGCGAAGATGACGTTACTCAGGTTGTAGAGCCTGGAAGTTTTTCAAAAGTGTACAGCATACACATCGATGATATGGAAAGAGTTGTTGATGAAAGCGGAGCGTACTTTTTTTATAGCTTTAAAGAACGAGAATTAACAAACTATATTTTCAACAACGGAGTTATGCAAGCTTTCCTTTATTATAAAATAGACGGAAAAAGTACTCTATGTCCTCTTCCTTTTAGCGACTTTATTGTTGATGAATATAATTATAAATGGGAAGAGCAACTAACCGTAGAGTTTCAACCAGGATATATTAATTTTATATTGAAGTTAGACGACCACGCAATATCTGAGGGAGCAGCTTATTTTGAGTACGATATATTAGTGAAATTTTTGTGGTAAGGGGTTAAAAACCATCTTCAAAGAAGCAAATAACGGCTCAGACGAAATGAAAACCAATACCATATTGATACTTAGTCAACACGGCATCATTAAAGTAGTATCAGTATAACGAAAGGAAATAAATATGGAAAATAATTTAGGCAAAATGCTTATTTATCAGAATGAAAAAGGGAACACTAAAATTGATGTCTTTTTTCATAATGAAAATATTTGGATGACACAAAAATCGTTAGCCGAGTTATATCAGGTTACAGTACCAACTGTTAATGAGCATATTAAAGCGATTATAAATGATGGAGAGGTAGATGGAGCGGCAACTATTCGGAAATTCCTAATAGTTCAAATTGAAGGAGAAAGAGCAGTAGAAAGAGAACCCTTGCATTATAGTTTTGAAATGATATTGGCTATTGGTTATAGGGTAAGGTCGAAAGTAGGAATTCATTTTCGCAATTGGGCAACCTCTATTTTGAGAGAATATGTACAAAAAGGGTTTGCTATGAATGATGAAAGATTGAAAAATCCTAAGCCTTTTGGTGTTGATTATTTCGATGAGCTTTTAGAGAGAATAAAGGATATTAGGGCTTCGGAAGCTCGTTTTTACGAAAAGATCAAAGCCATTTATGCAACTTCATTTGATTATGATAAAGATGACGAAAAAGCTCAACTATTCTTTCAGACTGTACAGAATAAAATGCATTATAGCATTCATGGACATACAGCCGCAGAGCTTATAGCCTTACGAGCTGACTCAAGCCAAGACAATATGGGTTTAACTTCATTCAAGGGAGCAAGAGTAAGAAAAGGAGATATAAATATTGCTAAAAACTACTTGACAGAAGAAGAAGTTTCTGAGCTTAATAGGATTGTTGTTATGTATCTTGATTATGCAGAAGATCAAGCACGAAGGCATCAGAAAATGTATATGGCAGATTGGGAAATTAAATTGAATGATTTTATGCAGTTTACAGGAAGAACTGTTCTGACAAATGCAGGAACAGTAAGTGCAGATATGGCAAAGCAAAAGGCAGAAATTGAATATAGAAAATTTGACTTAAACAGAAAACAAATAGGAGAGGATATTTCTAATTTGATTTCAGAAGTAAAACAAATTAAAATTAGTAAGGATAATTGAGTATTGTGGCAAAGAAAAATATTAAACATACGTATATTTTTTTCTGCACAAACTACAAGATTGTTAAAAATCGCACTTCGATATTAAAAAATCTGACTGTGTTTTTGCTCTAATCTCAGTGAGTTGTGAGGTAAAATACAGTCAGATTTTTTAATAATACACTGAGTTTTGTGAAAAGCTACTAATTCTCTAAAAATCCCATATTTCATCGGTGTTTTCCCAATTTTTATCTTTTGGTTTTTATTGTTTAACTTATGCCTAAACTACCTCTCCCTGGTAGTTTTATTTTTGCACCCTTCACTTCTTGTAACTTATTGAGCCGTAACGGAAAAGTGTGAAGGCAAGGGTGAAAGCGTGAAGGCACACCAAAAAAAGTAGCATTTTAAGATAAAATGCCTTATTTGCACTTCCAAAATAAAGAACAAACAATCGCACGCTGTACTTTTAAAAAACTTTGAGTATCTTTGCAACTTACTATTTTATTAATGAAAAATATTCGTAATTTTTGTATTATAGCTCATATCGACCATGGTAAAAGTACTTTGGCCGATCGTTTATTAGAGTATACTAAAACTGTAGAAGGGAAATCTATGCAAGCCCAGTTATTAGATGATATGGACTTGGAACGTGAACGTGGAATAACTATTAAAAGTCATGCTATTCAAATGAAGTATAACTATAAAGGAGAAGAATACATTCTTAACCTTATAGATACTCCAGGGCACGTCGACTTTTCGTACGAAGTTTCTCGTTCCATAGCTGCTTGCGAGGGTGCTTTGCTTATTGTAGATGCCGCACAAGGTATACAGGCTCAAACTATTTCTAACCTATATATGGCAATAGAGAATGATCTTGAGATTATTCCCGTAATGAATAAAATAGACTTAGCAAACGCTATGCCTGAAGAGGTTGAAGACCAAATCGTAGAACTATTAGGTATAGATAGAAAAGAAATACTACGCGCAAGTGGAAAAACAGGAGAGGGTGTATTTGATATACTAAATGCGGTAGTTGAAAAAGTTCCAGCTCCTAAAGGAGACCCAGATGCACCACTACAAGCTTTAATATTTGATTCGGTATTTAATCCTTTTAGAGGTATAATAGCTTATTTCAAAATTGTAAATGGGTCAATTAAAAAAGGCGACTTAGTAAAATTTGTTGCTACAGAAAAAGAATACGAAGCTGATGAAGTGGGGGTATTAAAATTAAATATGTTACCTCAACAAGAAATAAGCTGTGGTAATGTAGGGTATATTATTTCTGGAATAAAAGTATCTAAAGAGGTTAAAGTAGGAGATACAATTACTCACGTTAAACGTCCGTGCGATAAGGCTATAGAAGGTTTTGAAGAAGTTAAACCTATGGTTTTTGCAGGACTTTATCCTATTGATAGCGAAGATTTTGAAAATCTACGAGCTTCGTTAGAAAAACTACAATTAAACGATGCGTCATTAACCTTTCAACCTGAGTCTTCGATAGCTTTAGGCTTCGGATTTCGTTGTGGATTTTTAGGTTTATTACACATGGAGATAGTACAAGAACGTTTAGACCGTGAGTTTAATATGGATGTTATAACTACCGTTCCTAACGTATCTTACAATGTTTATGATAAACAAGGAGAGTGTAGAGAGGTTCATAACCCTGCAGGTTTGCCAGAGCCTACTCTTATCGACCACATAGAAGAGCCTTACATTAGAGCTTCGGTTATTACAAGCACTAAATATATTGGACCAATAATGACTCTTTGTCTTGGTAAAAGAGGTATATTAGTGAAGCAAGATTATATATCGGGAGATCGTGTAGAGATTATATACGATTTACCTTTGGGCGAAATTGTTATCGACTTCTACGATAAACTAAAAAGTATCTCCAAAGGATATGCATCTTTCGATTATCATATGCACGATTATCGTCCCTCTAAATTGGTTAAGTTAGATATATTGTTAAATGGAGAGCAAGTTGATGCTCTTTCTACACTAACACACTTTGATAATGCCGTAACTTTTGGTAGACGAATGTGTGAAAAACTAAAAGAACTTATTCCTCGTCAACAATTTGATGTGGCAATTCAGGCTGCAATAGGGGCTAAGATTATAGCAAGAGAAACAATTAAGGCGGTGCGTAAAGATGTTACGGCTAAATGTTATGGAGGTGATATAAGCCGAAAACGTAAATTGTTAGAAAAACAAAAAGAAGGAAAGAAAAGAATGAAACAGGTAGGAAATGTAGAAGTTCCTCAAAAGGCTTTCCTTGCTGTGCTGAAGCTGGATTAGAATACAGAATTGTAAGACTCAAATAGAACTAATACTAATATTTAAATTTAATTATCATGAAAAAAAGATTACTATTTTTTGTAATCTGTTTTATGGCAATAACCTTTGGGCAAGATTTATTGGCTCAATCTGAATTGCCTAAAACAAGTACAAAAACAGACCCTGTGTGGTATTACATTAAGGTTAAGGGAAGTATAGCTTCGCGACAAAACAGA
Source organism: Dysgonomonadaceae bacterium PH5-43 (assembly GCA_029916745.1). NCBI lineage: Bacteria > Pseudomonadati > Bacteroidota > Bacteroidia > Bacteroidales > Dysgonomonadaceae > Dysgonomonadaceae bacterium PH5-43. The sequence continues at coordinate 60,908 of JARXWK010000019.1, forward strand.
TTGTTTACTGCAAGTAGCGATAATGTAGTTGGTAGTTATATGGATAATGTAACTCCAACCAATAGGAATAACTACTTGTGGCGTTTTGAAAAAAACGGCGATGTGATTAATATTGTTAGCAAACAAAACAACTTATTGTTAACAATAAGCGATAAATCGGAGCTTACAACAGCTGCAAACTCTAATGTTACTTGGGAAATTATACCTTCTGCTTCGGTAACAAAACAAGGCTATTTTCAAATAAAATCAAATACGGGTAAATATGCTACTCAAGGTAGTGCAACTGTAGAATACGTAGTGCAAGCAGCAGCAACAGGAGGCACAGATAATTCGTTATTCTCTTTCTTAAGATTTGACGATAGTGAACCTCAAGTAAGCACTAATACGGATATATGGTACTATATAAAGAGTGCAGAAACTGGGCAAAGAGATAAATATATAACAGATGTGAATGCTTCGACGACCGACATTGTTAAATTTAAAGTTTTAACAAAAGAAACTGACGATGAAAAGCTTTGTTATCAACAATGGAAAGTAATTAAACCTACCGATACAAGTTCTACAATGCATTTTGTTAATAGAGCTACAGGGAATGTGATTAAAACAGCTTACGATTACAATAGCTATTTTAATGTTCAATCGGCAACAGAAGTAGGAGAGAGTAATGGTTGGAAACTTTCTTTTATAAATTTAGACCAATTTGCAATATCTGGATTAGATGCTCAAGGCATTACAGGGTATCTAAATTCTTCTTCAACCTTAAAGCCAGCTACTGCTATTCCTTTAGATGTGGAGTTTCTAAATTCGTCTTATGCTTGGCGTTTTGTAGAGATAGAAACAGATACACATATAAATAAAAACATATCAAATCCTTTTGAAAATGTAGATATAAGAGTAGAAGATAGAAGAGTAATTGTAGAAGGAGCAAACGATTATTCTGTTTATCACATTTCAGGATTTCAGGTTGGTAAAGATATTCAACTGCCAGTTGGTGTTTATCTTATCGTAATAAACGGTAGCACTAAGTCTATATTGGTTAAATAATGATTAAATACACAACGCCATGAACAAAATAAAATACACATTAATCGCATTGGTAATTGTTTTTAGTAATATAACCAGTTATGCGCAAGACGAGAGAATACTATCATTTACAATTGATCCTATACACACTATCCAAAATTTATCAGATATTAAAGTTAAGGTTAAGAGTGCAACAGCATCTGAGTTTGAAGATGGGGAAAATATAGATAAAGCTCTTGATGGTGATATGAATACTATGTATCATTCGAGTTACGACAATACTGTGTTCCCTGTTACTCTTCAATTTAATTTTGAAGACAACACTATTCTCGATAATTTCATTTATTATCCAAGAATAAAAGGAAGTAATGGTTGTTTTGAAGAAATTGAGGTTTTGTATAAACTTAAAGACGAGAAAGAAACATCTATTGGTAAATTTAATTTCCAAGGAAGTTATTCGCCTTCCAAGGTTACATTCCCAAATACATTAGAAAATGTAGAATATGTTAAGATATTGGTGAATTCAGGATTGGGTTTTTTAGATTTCAAATTTGCCAGTTGTGCAGAGATAGAGTTTTATAGAGCAAATTCGAATGTTAACTTATCTGATTACTTTATCGACGATGTTTATTCGGGAATTAAAGAAGGTGTAACAAAAGAAGACATAATGGCTACTGATATGCCATTATTCTTTAAGATTTTAGCTGCTGAATTTATAGAAGGTACATACTCTAAAGCAAGAATAAGAGACTATGAAGCCTATCGACCAGTAACAGCATTAAAAGCAGAACTTAAAACAAACAATAACTACAACCAATACGAGAATCCGACAGGGATATATATAGAAGCTAATAAACAAATAGCTATATTTGTGGGAGAGACTCACGGTGAAAGCCTATCTTTTAATGTTAGGAATTGGAATACGGGAGAGGAGAGAATTTACATTTTATCAAAAGGTATTAATTTCATTACTTCAGCAGTAGAAGGGAACTCTTATATTGATTATTATACTAATAATTTCAAAACAGCAAAACCTATCCGTATTCATATTTATGGAGGTAAAGATAATGGAGTATTTTATGGTAATGGTATTTCTACTAACGACGATTGGAAAGCTTTATTAGCAAATGCCTCAAGCGATTATCTTGATATAGTAGGTAAATACGTAAACCTTACTTATTATGTTTCGGCACTAAAAACTCATTGTCCGTCAACAGGTGTAGAACTTATTAATATTTACGACGAAATAATAGAACATCAATTTGAATTGATGGGATTGTTTAAATATGAAAGAGTGCCTAAAAACCATATGTTTGGTAGAAATACATTAACTGGATTTATGTCGGCTGGAGCTATTGGAGCAAACTTTCAATACGGAACTTTAAGTGATATTGGTAATTTTGAGAAAATTGTACAAGGAGGTAATAGTTGGGGGATTGCTCACGAGTTCGGACACATAAACCAAATAAGTCCGGATCTGAGATGGGTTGGAACAGCAGAGTGCACAAACAACGTTTATTCTTCTTACACTCAATATGTTTTACAGAAAAAATATTCTAAATTAGACTTGCGTTTAGAACACGAAACCTGCAAAGATGTATTAGACAGTGAAGGCGGAGTAAGTGTTATTGGTGGAAGATTTAATGCTTATCTGCATTATGGTGTGTTAAAAGGAGAAAATTGGATATTTCAATGGGGACCAGATGCAGGTCAAGATAGAACTTCGTCTGATCACTTTGTGAAATTAGTTCCTCTATGGCAGCTTAACTTATACTTCAAGATAGTAGAAGGAGCCGAATGGAGTCAACCTCATTGGTATGCCGATATTTGTGAATTAGTAAGATTAGACACAAAGAGCTATTCGCACGGACAACGCCAGATAAACTTTATAAAAAGAGCTTGTGAAGTTACAAAAACAGACTTAACAGAGTTTTTTGAAAAAGCAGGAATGTTAAAACCTATCAGCAAAACGTTAGACGATTATGGATATGGTACTTTAACAATAACAGAAGCTATGTGTAAGGAAGTAAAAGACTATGTTGCTGCAAACCCTTCTTGGAAAAAACCTGATGGAATGATTAATTATATTAGTGGTAATACTGTAGATATTTACGAAAATAAAGAAAACGTTGTAGGTACTCTTAATGCAGGTGTAAAAGGAGAGGGAGTTTCAAGAACCATCAGTCATTCGGTTTGGAAAAATGCTGTTGCTTATGAAACGTACAAAGAGAATGAACTTGTACGTATAACTATGGCTGGTACAGGAACAAAAGATAATTCATCAACACGTGTTCCTTACCCAGCAGGATCAACTAAAATTGTAGCTGTATCGTGGAACGGAGTTAGAACAACCGTTTATCAGCCAAATTAATCGTTTTGTTTATTTTTTGATAATATAAAACTGTAAGTAAGACACAAATTGAGATGAAAAATCTATCAATTTGTGTCTTCTTTATTTATAAACTACAACTTTTAACCTCTTTTATTTGGATAATTATTATTTAATGCTTTATTTTGCACTATAATAGCGTTTTATGCTTTGATGACATCGCAATTAAATTAAAATTATAAATAAAATTAATTATCCATGAAAAAGAAAGTTTTACTTATCTTATTTTGTTTTATGGTAGCATTGAGTCCTGAATTGATGGCTCAATCAGAAGCACCTAAAACTAGTACAGCAGCAAATCCTGTATGGTATTATGTTAAAGTTAAAGGTAGTATAGCCACAAGACAAGACAGGTTATTCTCCGTTAGCGGAAATGATGTGTATGGCGGTTATATGAAAGATGTAACCAGTTCTAACCGTAATTATTATTTGTGGCGCTTTGAGGAAGATGGCGACTCTTATAAAATTATTAGCAAGAGAAGTAATAGAGTATTAAGTATAAAAACTGATGCCGACAAAAAAACAGACATTCTTACAACTATTACATCAAGAGCAGATACTACAGGTTTGAGTTGGAGTGTTATTGCTCATGCAACAAAAAAAGGATACTTTCAGATTAAATCAAGCACAGGAAAGTTTGCTACTCAATCAAGTTCAAGCCTTGAGTATGTAATTCAAGCAGCAGCTTCTGGAATTACCGACAATTCTTTATTCCATTTTATTTTGTGCGACGATACTCCTCCTACAGCGAGTACCAACGATAACGAAGTTTGGTATTATATCAATAGTGCACAAACAGGTAATACAGATAAATGTATAACAGACATAAATGCTTCAGCTAATGATGCGGTTAAGTTTGAACTTTTACCTAAAGGCACAAACAAAGATGAAAACTATAACCAACAATGGAAAATAGTTAAACCTACAACCGCAAGTTCTGTTATGCACTTTGTAAACAGAGAAACAGGAAATGTAATTAATACAGCTTACGATTACAATAGCTATTTTAATGCACAATCTACCTCGGATATAGAAGAAAGTAATGGTTGGAGACTTACGTTTATCAATCTAACTCAATTCAAAATATCTGGTTTAGATGCAAACGGAATTACAGGATACTTAAATGCTTCTTCAACTTTATCACCAGCTGAAGAAATACCAACAACTGAAGAATTCTTTGATTCAGCTTTTGCTTGGACTTTTGAATTAGTAGACAAACCAAATTCTATAGACGAAATACCTGTTACTAATCCATTAGAAAATGTAAACTTTAGAGTAGAAGATAGAAGAATTATTGTAGAAGGTACTGATAATTATTCTGTTTATCACATTTCAGGCTTTAAGGTAAGTAAAGATATTCAACTACCTGTTGGAGTTTATTTGCTTAATATAAATGGAAAAACAATATCTATCTTAGTAAAATAATTAGCAATAAATAAATATACAATACAATGAATAAAATTAAATATACATTAGTTGCATTGGCATTTCTTTTTAGTAGTATTGCCTGTAATGCTCAAAATGAAAGAACTGTTCTTTCGTTTACTATAAATCCTATTGAAACTTTAGCCGAATTGGCTGATATAAAAATTACTCCTAAAAGTGGTTCTGCTTCTTCTTATCAGTCGGGAGAAGAGATTGCAAAAGCTTTTGATGGAGATATGAGTACTATCTATCATTCAAGTTGGGGAAGTACAACATTCCCTGTTACTCTTCAATTTAATTTACCAGAAAACTCAGATGTAGATTATCTTATTTACCATCCAAGAACTTCTGGACATAACGGTCTTTTTAAAGAAGCTGAAATACTTTACAAATTAGCAAGTGGAGATGAAGTGTCTTATAAAACTATAGATTTTGGTGGTTCAAATTCAGCTACAAAAGTAAGCTTTCCAAGCACATTAACCAATGTTGAATATGTTAAGTTCGTTGTAAAGTCAGGTGCTGGTGATGGTAAAGGTTTTGCAAGTTGTGCAGAGATGGAATTTTTTCAATATAATAAAGGAGGAGTAGATCTTTCTGCTTACTTTGTTGATGATTTATATTCAGATGTTAAACCTGGTGTAACTTTAGAAGATGTAATGGCTTCAGAAATGCCTTTATTCTTTAAGGTATTAGCAAAAGAACAACTTGAAGGAACTTATCCTCAAACGAGAATAAGAGAGTATGAAGCTTATCGTCCGTATGGCGACTTACAAAAAGAACTTAAAACAAGTACTTACAACCAATATGAAAACCCTGCTGGTATATTTGCTGAAGCTGGAAAACAAATGGCAGTATTTGTTGCTGATACAAAAGACGAAAGCATTACAATGACTATAAGAGATTGGAATACTAACGAGCAAACAACTTATGCTTTATCAACAGGTATAAATTTTATTACTCCTTCTATGGGTGGTAATGTTTACGTGAACTACTATACAAAGAATTACGCAACAGCTAGTCCTATTAAGATTCACTTCTATGGAGGTAAAGATAATGGTATTTTCTTTGGTGATGGAGGGTCTACTAACGAAGATTGGAAATCTTTATTAGCAAACGCTTCAAGTGATTACATTGATATGGTAGGTAAATATGTAAACCTTGCTTATTATGTACCTAAGTTAAAAACTGTATGTCCTAACAATGGCGTTGAGCTTATTGACATATACGACGAAATAATAGAGCACCAATACGAATTGATGGGATTATTCGTATATGATAGAGTTCCTAAAAACCATATGTTTGGTAGAAATACTTTAGAGGGCTTTATGTCGGCTGGTGGTATTGGCGCAAACTTCCAATACGGAACTTTAGATGCTATCGGAAACAAAGATGTAATTGTTAAAGGTGGTAATAGCTGGGGGATAGCTCACGAGTTTGGTCACGTTAATCAAGTAAGACCAGGATTAAGATGGGTAGGTACAGTAGAATGTACAAACAATGTTTACTCTTCTTATACTCAGTATATGTTCCAAAAGAAATATTCTACATTTGATTTGCGTTTAGAACACGAAAATTGTAGAGCTATGGAAGGTGGAATTAATGTGATAGGAGGTCGTTTTAATGCTCACTTAAACAACGGAGTATTGAAAGGCGAAAACTGGTTATACCAATGGGGACCTGATGGTGGTAGCGACCACTTCGTTAAATTAGTTCCTATTTGGCAATTAAACTTATATTTCAAAATAGCAGATACAGAATGGCGCAAAGAAAATTGGTATGCTGATATTTGTGAAGCAGTGAGAACACAAGATGATACAGGTTTAACTAATGGTGATCACCAAATCAACTTCATTAAGAGAGCTTGTCAATATACTCAAACAGACTTAACAGAGTTCTTTGAAAAAGCAGGTATGCTTAAACCTATCAATAAAATAATTGATGATTACGGTGAAAGTAGCCTTGTGATTACAGAAGAGATGTGTCAAAGCGTTAAAGATTATGTTGCTGAAAATCCTACTTGGAAAAAACCTGCGGGTGTAATCAACTATATTAGTGGTATGACTGTTGGAATGTATGAAACTAAAGCTGCTGTTACTGGTACTCTTAATCAAGGTGTGACAGTTAACACAGATGGAACAGTAACTGTAAATCACGCAAATTGGAAAAATGCAGTAGTATACGAAACTTATGCAGGCGACGAACTTGTGCGTATAACTATGGCTGGAACAGGTGTAAAAGATAATTCTTCAACTAAAGTTTTCTATCCTGCAGGCTCTAACAAAATTGTAGCTGTAGCTTGGGACGGAACAAAAACTACTGTTTATCAACC